>DATIGG010000500.1:0-2583 GCA_035454825.1 Thermodesulfobacteriota bacterium
CTTCTCCTAAACAAAGGCAGTTCCGAGAAAGTTACCAATGGGTGTTCGGACGAGGCTGCACATCAATACTTCTTTCAGCAGATCCCTTTTCTCTGAGAAATTCCCTCTGGTTATCTTCTGAGAAATTCTTTCGTGGCAATCTAAGATAAGAGTTGGAATAAAAAAATACTCTACCTGGGGGACCATTTGTTTATGGAGATTACTTCGTATCCCGTTTGATTAAGTTCTTTCACAATGTTTTCATAGTCATGCGTCTGAATCCGAACAGCAGCAACCCTTTTCCCATTCACCTTGAACGTTGGGGATACGATGCTGATAATGTTAATGTTATGTTTTTTCATTATTTCAAGTACCCCGTGCATCTGTCCGGGTGCATCTTCAAGAGCGACCGTCAGCCGGGTACCTTTCATCTTGAGACCAAAGACGTCGACGAAGAAATCCAGGATATCTGTTTCTGTAATCAGCCCCGCCAGTTTATTTCCATCCATGATGGGGAGGCATCCGATTTTGTGATCCCGCATCAGTTGGACAGCTTCTTCAATAATGAGGTCAGGAGTAATCGTGACCAATTTTTCCTTCGGGGTCATGAAGCCAGAGACTTTCAGCTTGCCTAATAGATAGTGGAGCTCATGGGCACTCAGGCTCGTTGCAGCCGATGGAGCGGCCTCGCGAATATCCCGGTCGGTCAAGATTCCAACCAGATGACCATTCTTATCAACGACTGGAAGATGACGTATCCCCTTATCACGGATGAGCGCCCGGGCTTCATAAAAGGATGCGTCCGGGCTGATTGTAATCGGATTCTTTTGCATCTTCTCTTTGATGTATCCTTCGTAATCGATACCCATAATCGGTCCTCCTTCTATTCGATATCCAGACTCATTCTTAGCACTTAACGGAGAGGCTGTCAAAACATTTTTGCTCATTCCCAAGTCCGTTGATCGACAATCTTGTTTGCTCCCTCTGGGATAGTTCCCCTCGGCACAAATTCGATATCCCCCCGTAATTTCATCACATCCCGGATGGACCTCTCAATTTCTCCCTTCAGTGTTTCGATGTGAGAGATTTCTTCTTTGAGTTCAACCCGAAAGGTCATTTCATCCTTATGTTCCAGTCTCGTAACCAGGACCTGATACCTGGCAATCATCGGATGTCTGGATGCGATTTCGTCGACTTGCCCGGGATGGATAAAGAGTCCCCTGACCTTTGTCACTTGGTCGACTCTTCCGAGGATTTTCGTAAGCCTGGGAGAGGTTCGGCCGCAAGGGCAGGGGGTCTCTGTCAGGAGCGAAAGGTCTCCTGTTCCAAAACGGATTAGAGGATAGACCTTATTAAAGGTCGTTGCGACAATCTCTCCTGCCTGCCCTGGCCGCAGTTGTTTTCCCGTCTCAGGATCGACAATCTCCACGATCTTATCATCGGGGATATGCATCCCATTTTTCTCTACGCACTCGTAACCCAGGCAGCCGATATCCGCAGTACCATAACTCTGGCGAATGGTCATGCCAAATTTCTGCTCCAATTTGGATCGTAATGACTCGGGCAACATTTCAGCAGCAACAAAACCGACCCGGAGATTTAAGTCTTTTTTTAGGTCAAGCCTCATCTCTTCCGCCTTTTCCGCAATCGCGAGAAGGAAACTGGGGGTACCGCAAAAGGCATTGGCTTTTAGATTTCTCAGAATGTGAACTTGCTGCTCGGTATTTCCAACGCCTGTTGGAACGGTGATACATCCAAGCTTATGAAGGGAATTATCGACCATATGGAGGGCAAAGGGGACCATATGGTAGTTGAAGGTATTGATGGCAATATCGCCTGGCCGAAATCCTCCTGCGGTCATTGCCTGCGCCCATGCGATTTCTTCATATTCTGCTTCACCGGGTTCGTGAATCGGCCCAGGGGAGACATAGATCCTTCTTAAGGCTTGAATCGGGACACCCTCGAACCCGCCAAAGGGAGGATTCTTCTTCTGGAGTTCTACGAGATCGGCCTTTTTTGTAATGGGAAGTTTTTCTAAATCGATGATGGTCTGGATATCTTTGGGTTTTAATCCAACGGAGTCCATTTTATTCTTAACGGCTGTGGAATGCGTATAAGCGTATTGGACAATAGCTCTCAGTTTTTTGTTGAGATATTCAAGACGTCTGGCCTTGGGCATGTTCTCGAGGTGTTTCTTGAAGAAACCTGGGGTCCGTTCGATAGGATCTGGTTTGGACATCAGAAATCTCCGTGAAGATATCACCTTCCAACCGATTCCCTCCCCCTTTGACGGGAGAGGGGAGGGTGGGGGTGGAATCAATTTTTACCCTCTCTTCTTTCTCCCCTCCCCCCAGACACGATGTTGCAAGCCCGTTCATGGTTCGACAGGCTCACCACGAACGAACATGGGCCTCTTAAATCTCAATTACTCAGCCGTTCGTCCTGAGCGTGTCGAAGGGCGAACGGCGAATTACGACACAGTCTCCAAGGGGAGAGGGGTCATACAGCTTTATTATTTCTTGGGAAACTTTCCTTCGAAGGGAACAAAGATCTCCCCCTTCTCCGTTGAAAAGACGGCCATCCCTTCTCCTATCTTGATTCCAA
>DATIGG010000501.1:0-13230 GCA_035454825.1 Thermodesulfobacteriota bacterium
TGCATGATCAGGAGTTGCTCGACCTTATGGCCGAAAGCGGGTGTATGGGACAGCTCGTTGGCTTTGACTCCATCGATCCTAAATCGCTCCAGTGGATGAACAAATCCCCGAATCTCTTTGGTTACGATCGCTATCAGAAAGCGGTCGAACGCCTGCGGGAATACGGCTTCCAGGTCTGGGCCTCCTTCATCCTGGGGAACGACTACGATTCGCCGGAGTCTGTCCAGAACACAGTCCGATTCGCCATCGACAGCAAGTTTTCCCTCGCCTTCTTCCATATTCTCGTCCCGTACCCAGGGACGACTCTCTACGCCCGATTGCAGAAGGAGGGCCGGCTGCTCTTCGACGGGAAATGGTGGCTGCATCCCGAGTTCCGTTACAACACGGCAACCTTCGTGCCACGACTGTTTACCCCGGAGGAACTCGGGCGGATCACCGTCTGGGCGAATAAGGAGTTCTACAGCGCACGATCAATCGTCTCAAGGTTGTTTGATTCGAAGACAAATCTCGGCTCCATCATGAAATTCCTGACCTATATGAGGTTCAACATGCTCGTGAGGCAGACGAGCACTTGAGAACGGATCGATCCATGAATACCGCACCCCCACAGAGGACTCTCCCCCGCATCCTGTTCGTCTCGCCGTGCGGCCCGTATCCCAAAAGCCGGGTCGACCAGGATCCGGTCGACTTTTTCTATTACCGGAATACGCTCGGTCAGGGGATCTTCAGGCTGCGCTCATTTCAAAGTTGGTATTCACTCCATTTCCTTGCGCAGAATTTGGCGATACCGTCGGTGGTGCTCGAAAACCCGAGTATGAGGCAGTTCCAGCGCGAGGTCTCACGCGGCAACTATCAGGTGGTTGCACTCGGCTTTACGGTGATCACGGCAGCAAGAATCCTGGCAATGGTCAGGTGGCTCAAACAGACCTACCCTGCCATTGACATCATTCTCGGGGGGTACGGAACAGCCGTTTTCAGAGATCCCGATGCCACCGCCGCGAGACTGCAAGCTGAGGTTGATCATATTTGCTTTGGCGAGGGGCTTGAGTTTATGCGCAAGTACCTCGATGAGCGATGGGGGATCCGGCAGAACCTTCCTCTCCGGCAGGACTTCCTTCCAATGGAGCACTGCTTTTTCCGGACTTCGCTTCCGATCTTCACCCAGCTCGTATTCCTCGGTTCCCTGGGATGTACGTTCGGTTGTTCATTCTGTGCGACCTCCAGCCAGTTTGATCGGAGGCGAATTCCGATTGTTTCGGGACGAGAGTTATTCAAGCTCATCCTGGCTCAGGCACGGAGGTATCCAAATGTACAATCAGCGATCGTTTACGATGAAGATTTTCTGATCGATAGGGACCGAGTGCTCGAATTCATGCGGCTGATGGAGTCCTGCACGGAATTGCGAAAACGGCCCTTCCTTCTTACCGTGTTTGCTTCCGTTCGCTCGGTTCGGCAGTACTCCATGTCGGAGCTGATTCGATGTGGCATCGGAACCCTCTACATCGGTATCGAATCGTTCCGACCCGATGTCCTCGAGCGGGAGTCACTGGCCAAGAGAGATGGAGATGTCGAGGCATTGTTCGAAGAACTGCATCGCCACGGGATCTGTACCCTGGGCTCGCTGATCATCGGCTGGGATGGACACACATCCGGGCAAATCCAACAGGAAACAGAGCGGTTTATTTCCCTCAACCCGACATTCTACCAGGTGGTGCCGCTGCACCCGATTCCTGGAACGGAGCTCTGGAAGAGGCTCAAAGAGCAGCAACGATTTATCGAAGGGCACACCTTTGACAAGGATAGCATCGGCCAATTTATTTTCACGTTGCAGAATGTCTCCCGGGATGACGCACTCGATGCCGTGACAAGGACATATCAGGGGCTTGTCGCCGAGGGTGGTCCGTGGCCTTTCCGACTTTTCGAAAACCTGCTTTGTGGATACCAACACCTCTCCGCCCACCCCGACCCAGTGATGAAATCACGGGCGCAAGCCTGTCGAATCATACTCAGACCCCTCTTCCCACTGGCAATCCTGAGCAGGCTTTTATTTGCAGGACCAGGATTTAGGAAACGATGGCGCTGGATGATGCACAATACCTTAAAGGAATATCCTGTCCTGGCCATCAGCGGGGGATTATGCGCCCTTCTTGCCTTTCCCTTCCTCGTAGTCTTATACCTCTTCGCGAATGTTCGATACTGGGTTTGTCCGTCGGGGGATCAGCCAAAAGTCATTCGACGGGAGTATCCCGCCAGGTTGCAGGATGGAAGGATTTCAACCCTCGTAGTTTGAAACGACGTATTCTGTTGCCTGGCCAAACCCCCCGCTTCGAAGTTTCATAAGACCGTACATCTCAGGGGCTATTCGAATAAACCTGGAGAGATGCCTTTACGAAATTCTTCTCTGTAAGAAGAGAGAATCCTTTTGCCCGAAGATGAGGGAAAGGCGATTCACTGCCTCTCAAGGAAGGAATGATGAGAATCGTTCCTCTGGGGGCTTCGAATCCTTCCTGCAACAGGTCCTTTCTTTCGCGCACGGGTAAGGTCTTTCCCAAATAGAAGACCGCGGCACCCCGAAGAGCCTCTGAAGCCCCGTAAAGATAAACAGGACCATGATCTTTTTGACTTCTGACAACTTCAAAGACCGGTCGAAGACTATCCTCTTTTTCAGATGGAAGAAGGACAATGAAATGGATGCCCACGTAACCGAGGAAAAGAATGATCAATCCATAGGTTTCAAAGAGCTTCAGGCGTGGGAATTTCTCACGAAGGAAATTCAAACCCAGAGCCGACAGCAGGGCAAAGGGAGGATAGAGAGGCGCGAGGTAGAGGGTCCGTTTGGAAGCAGCCATAGAAAGTCCGACGAAAACGGTTAGGAACCAGACCAGGGCGAAAAGGGCAAGAAAATCCTGCGACAAGGTCTCCTCCGATCGTAGACGTCTCCGCCGGTACCAGAGCCAAACAAATAGCAAGGGCGTCCAGGGTAGAGTGTTCATGAGGACAGGAATGAAATAGGAATAGGCTGGTCTTGCATGGTCAGTTGAGGAGGAGAGAAACCGCCACAGGCTCTGCCGGACCACTTCTTTGATTAAAACAGGGCCTTCGATCCACCATACTCCGACCCCCCACAAAGCGATCGGTAAAAGGAAGAGAAGAATCCCCCAACCAAAATAGAGTTTCCGGATAGTGGTAAGATCCCTTCTGATGATTAGAAAGATGAACGCCGTGCCGGCAGGAATGGCCACCCCAACCAATCCCTTGGAAAGGAAGCCCCCTGCCATAGCCAGGTGGAAGATTGCAAAAAAACGGCTGCGCCTTGCAGGGACCTGATAGGCGGCAATGAAACCATAGAGGCTAAGTGTTATGAAGAAAAGAAGCGTCGGATCGACCAGGCAATGCCGGTGAAGTGTGAAAAATCCTAACATCGTGGCAAGAATAAACCCGGCTGTGAGACCCACTCGATCATCAGCCAATACCTTCCCTATCAAAAAAGTGAGAAGCACCGTTGCAGTTCCCAAAAACGCCATGGGAAGGGTGGCGAGGAAATCCGATGGATTTCTGCTCGTTGACAGAAAAAGGGCAATCGGAAAATATCCCAGAGAAGGGTATTCGAGAAAACCCTGGCCGTTAAGCCTTGGGATGAAATAGTCGCCAGTGAAGGCCATCTCCCTGGCAATCCCGGCCACCCTCGCCGTGTCATGAAGCTCAAGCTCAGAATTCAAGATACAGATGATCCTGAGGGACAACGTGAAAATGAGGAGGACCAGGCATGGGGATAGCCTCTTCCTCTTACTGCTTGCGGTAAGCAACTCTTGGATCTCCGGGTCCATTGAGCGATTCTTATTCTCTTTGGGTTGAGTTACCATGGAGGCGCAAGAGATAAAAAACTCCATTCTCCCAGAGTACCTCCGTGTTCGGAACCTTTCCTTTCAGAAGGTCGAACCTCCTTCTATTTTTCGTGACACAATAAATTTCATCCTTCTTTTTGCAAAGCTTGTAAAAGTCTTCAGCGGAGGGGAAGTAATAAGATCTTTCTTCAGGGGAAAGTTCTTTGATGCCAAACCGTAGCTCTCCATTGTATTGAACCATTGGGGTCCTGATTTTTCTATAGAAATCGATTCCATAAAGGGAAACATCATATTGGTATAATGTCTGATTGGCAGGAAGGAAGGTCTTAACTGCCTGGGTAATGGGGTAGGTCGTTTTGTAAGGGGTCAGGAATTCAGCCATAGGAAAGACGAGGGACCCCAAGAACAGGGCAGAAAGAAGATAGGTGGTCATGAACCACCCTCTCTTCCATCTTCGTTTCACCCAATCGGGCAAAAAAAGGATTGCCGCCTGAAGTAAGATGGGCAGGAAGATCAGCAGCCACCATTTTTGGGAAGGCACGATGATTAGATCTGAACCCAATTCCATATTTTTTAGAAAGGGCGGCAAAAGAAGCAGGGTAATGAATAGGAGAGACTGTAAGGCGACCGGCAAATGCGACAGAAGCTTTCCACCCAAGCCATTTCCTGGAACGACGGTTTCATCCTCATATAACCTGAAGAGATGGCCCAAAAAGACTGCAAGGGGTAAAAAGACAGGCGCGATGTAAGTGACCAGCTTGGATGAAGAGATGGAAAAGAAGACGAAGATAAAGAGTCCCCATACCTGTAAAAAACGTTTATCGTCTGTTTTGAAGAGAGGAACCCCTTTTCTTCTTTCTCTTACTGCTCTCACCAAAAAAGCAGACCACGGGAGGGATCCTAATACAACGACAGGGATATAAAGCAAAAACAGATGGTTTCGTCCATGAAGCGTCGTTGTATATCGCAGAAAATGTTCTCGGATGAAAAAAAACCAGAGGAAGTCTTCATTTGCCTTTTGAACGAGAAAGACCCACGGGCATGAAACAGTTAGGAAGAGAATGATCCCGAGCGGCGAGAAAAGCCTGAGAGAATCGCGCCATCTTTTAACGATGAAAAGCCAAAGAGCCAGTATCGCAAACGGGAGAACAATCCCGATCAATCCCTTCGTTAGAAAAGCAAGAGCGCTGGCAAGGTAGAGAAGATAAATCCAACCGCTTCTCGTCTCCTTTCCAACCAAGTGACGATATCCGGCCCACGTGGCAAGGCAAACGAAGAAGGTGAGCGGTATATCCAATCCATTCATCCTGCCAAGAACAGAATGGTAAAGAAAGGTGCTCAACACCCCAGCCGAATAGAGCCCTGTCTTTTCGTCATGGAAAAAGGCTCCCATTGCGTAAACCAGGAGGATACAACCCCAGGCGCAAAGCGCTGCGAAGAGTCTTGAGGAGAACTCATTTTCACCGAACATCTTATAGAACAGAGCTGTGACCCAGTAGCATAAGGGAGGTTTTTCAAGGTAAGTCACATGGTCTAAGCGGGGTGTTACGTAATCTCCTGAACGGTTCATCAAGCTGGGGATATCACCGTATCGGGCCTCATCAGGCTCCATTAAGGGCATCACAGGCAGGAAGGCTACATAAAGAAACAAGGGAATGGCCAAAAGGAACAGGACCTTGATGATCTTCTTCGTTATCATAGATTCTTACAAAATTTTCCCGCAAACGACCTTTTGATCTCAGATCATTCGCGCTAGACTGCACACGGGGCTGCGCGCCCTGGCACAAGTTCGATCCTGTATTTTCTCACGGTCAATTTTTCAGGTTCGAAGAGATTCTTCATTTTAGAAAGGGGAAGGAAGCGAAATCCCATTTTCTGAATTCTTTCCAACAATTCAATAAAATATTTGTCCCAGAGTCCACCCTCCACTTCCGCATGGACGGGCAGCACATGGATCCCTTCATTCTTGAGGAGGGAGGCTATATGGGATATCCCTTTGGCAGGACCCGTTTCTTCAAAGCAGGGAAGATCCGAGGGGATCTCCAAAAGACCTAATTGTTCATGAATAAACGGCCCCTTTGCCCTTGTGCAGCTTAAATAATCAAATTGGTATCGGCCAATAATCTCCGTTACCCGGTCGTCAATCAACCAGGCAGGCGCTCCAAAAGATCGGGCCTCTCTCCCGACTACCTTTCGGAAGGCATCCATGCCTTTTTGAAACCAGTCTTCTATCCATGCATAAGATTGTGTCAGAAGTTCATCCTGCCATCTCCTGTGATCCCAGGCATGAAACTCACAGTCGTGACCCGCTGAAAGGATCCTCTTGACGGTTCCCGGAAAGGAGGATGCGATCATGGGCGAAGGGAGTAATGTGCCATAGAGAGCAGTCCTGATCCCGTAGAGGCGGCCGGCGTTGGTCCTGAGCATCTTCTTCAAGAAGAGAGGATTCTTGAGGATCTGAAAGATCGCCCTTCCCGAAGCGTCAGGCCCCATGCTCAGATAGAAGGTGCCTTTCATGTCAAACCGATCCATGATGTCAAGAAGGCGTGGAACTCCCTTGTTCATGCCCAGATAAGTATCCACATCGATCTTGAGTCCAAGCACCTTCATTCATTTTCTTCCAAGAAGGCATAGAGGGTCTTTGTGAGGGAGTCTTCAAGGCCAATGGCGGGTGTCCAATCGAGAAGTTCTTGAGCCTTCTTAATGGAGGGTTTTCTTGCGTAAATGTCTTGATAGCCCTTGCCATAATAGGATTCAGCAGGCACTTCGGTGATTTCGGAAAACTCTCTATCGTTTCTATGCCGGGGGTGTTCCATGAAGATTCTCTTCAAGAGGTGAGCGAGTTCTTTCACCGAGCATTCATTCCAGGGGTTCCCGATATTAATAATCTGATTTTTACAACAGCCATTCTTATTTTCGAGGATCCTCATCAGGGCGGAGATGCCGTCATCCACATAAGTGAAACACCTCTTTTGATTCCCGCCATCAACCAGTTTAATGGGTTGCTTCGATAAGAGTTCAGCAATGAACTGGGTTACAACCCTTGAGCTTCCTTCCTTCGCCGCATCGAGAGAATCGAGTCTTGGCCCGATCCAATTGAACGGCCGGATCAGGGTAAACTCCAGATGCTTCCGGGTGCCGTAGGCATAAATGATGCGGTCAAGGAGCTGTTTGCTGCAGGCATAGATCCAGCGCTCTTTTTGGATCGGCCCGACCGTGAGAAAGCTGTCGTCCTCTAAGAATTCAGAGTCTGCACAGGTTCCGTACACTTCGGATGAAGAGGGGAAGACAATTCGCTTCCGATATTTTAGACATTGCTTGACGATATTGAGGTTCATTTCAAAATCGAGATTGAAGACCGCAATGGGATCTTCAACATATTGCTTCGGGGTCGCAATGGCAACGAGAGGGATAACGATGTCACACTTCTTAACGTGATATTCGATCCATTCCCTGTTAATGGATATATCGCCTTCTATGAAATGGAACCGGGGGTGATCGAGGGCTCTATTTAATCTGTCAGAGGCGAGATCCATTCCGTAGATCGACCAGTCCGTCGTTCCGAGGATTTGATTTGTCAGATGATGACCGATAAAACCATTGACTCCAAGGATCAGTATCTTCATTTTAGAATCATTCCTGCCTTGTCTTTAAAGTATTCGAAAATGATTTCATCTTTGAGACGCCCCTTACCAGTCTCTATATCCATCAGCCGGAGCCTGCCCTCCGATGCCCACACATAGACATGAGGATTGATCACCTCTAAGGAACCAGGAGGAAAGTGCTGACCCTCCTGTTTTTCTGGAACACCCCACCAGATAAACAGTCTTTCTCCGTCAGGCAGATAGGCAAAGGCACCTGGATAAGGCTCCGTGACCGCTCGAATCAGGTTAAAGACTTGCAGGACAGGCCAATTCCAGTCGATTTTTCCATCCTCGGGCCTGCGGCCACCGAAATAACTCCCCTGGGTTAGATCCTGTTTTTTCCGGGGGGCTGTACCCTTGTTGATTAAGGGAAGAATTTCCTCTAAAAGCGCCTGGGCCGATTGGCAGAGCTTTTTATACAGGGTTAAGGCCGTGTCATCATAATCGATGGGTATTTCTTTCTGGCCGACAATGTCGCCTGCATCAGCCTCCTTGACCATGTGATGCAGCGTCACACCGGTCCGGGTTTCTCCATTGATGAGAACCCAGTTGACAGGACACCTGCCCCGATAAGCGGGCAGCAAAGAACCATGGAGGTTATAGGCTCCTGATGAAGGGATCCGGAGGATGTCAACCCCGATCAGGTGCCGGTAGTAAAATGAAAAGATGATATCCGGCGCCATTTTTTCTATCTCTGCAATCCATTTGGGTTGATTGACATTCTCCGGACAGTGGATTTTGACTTGATTTCTTTTGGCCCACTCCGTGACTGAAGAAAACCAGCAGTTTTCATTCGGATCATCGGGGTGGGAAAAGATGGCCTCGATCGTAAACCCTTCCCGCTTCAGCGCCTCAAGGCCGAGCGTTCCAATATCGTGATAGGCAAATACCACGGCCTTCATTTCTTATCCCCGGTCATGTCGAACGAATAAATCCTTTCGATTGTATATTCCGGCCTTTTCCTTACCTCCCTGTAAATTCGACTGATATATTCGCCCATGACACCGAGAATGAAAAATTGGCAGCCCACAAACGAAAAAAGGATGGCAAAAAGCGAAAAGACTCCCTGCGCAGCCCAATGGGCACCATAGATAAGACGAGCAATCCCAAGGGTGATGCCGAAACCGACACCGAAAAGGAACATGACGATTCCAATATACATAATCAATTTCAATGGGAAATCGGAAAACGATGAAACCAAATCAAATTGAAGGTTAATGAGTTTTCTGAGAGAATAGTGGGACTCTCCGGCAAATCTCTTCTCGTGGTCAACCTCGATCTCCGTAACCTTCTTAGCAAAATAGACTGCCAGTGCAGGGATGAAGGTGGAATGTTCACGGCAGTTCACCATCCGGTCGACAACATATCGGCGGTAGGCCCTGAGCATACAGCCCCAATCGGTCATCTGGATCTTCGTCATTCTACTCGCAATCCTTTTGATCAGCCTTGAGCAAAGGAGTCTAAAAGTGGAATCTTTTCGCTTTCTCCGTATGGTCCCCACCACATCGTAGTTTCCTTCTTCCATCACCTTCACGATTCGCGGAATCTCTTCGGGTGGATTCTGAAGGTCTGCATCGAGCGTGACGACGATATCACCCCTGGCCGCAGAGAAGCCTGCGAAGATCGCCGCATGCTGGCCATAGTTCCTTGTCAGTTCTACAACCCTTACCTCAGGAGAAGTCAAGAAACTCTTCAATATGGAAAGGCTATTATCCCGACTCCCGTCATCGACTAAAATAATTTCATGTGTCCTTCCCATCGCTTCCATCACGGGTTTGATCCGGTCCATCAAGCGAGGAAGGCTCACCTCCTCATTGTAGACCGGAATCACCAGCGAGATCATGGCTCCATTATTCATGTCCCAATATCTCCCGAATGGCTTCGCAAACGTAGGAAACATCCTCCTCCATCATGCCAGGGAATAGAGGAAGCGAGATCAACTTGTCACTGACTCTTTCCGTCTCTTTCAAATCACTTTTTTTGACCCTGTGACGTCTCTTGATGTAGCTTAAATGATGCCCTGCCGGAAAATGGATCCCGTATCCAATATTGTATTCGGACAATTTTTGCATAAAGCGTTCCCTCTCCATCGAAATAATTTTGATGACGAAGAGATGCCAGGAATGGATATGGAGGTAGCCCGGCACCCCCGGTAGATCCAATCCGTCCACACTTTCCAGACCCTTCCTGTAAAGATCGGCCAAATGCCTTCGGCGACTGTTTAATTCATCCAATCTGGAGACCTGTGCAAGGCCCAGGGCGGCTTGTAGATCTGTCAGGTTATATTTGAATCCAGGGGTCTCTATATCATATCCCGGATTTCCGCCCTTTCCATATCGCTTCCACGCGTCTCTTTCAATGCCGTGAAATCTGAGAAGCCTCAATCGGTTTTCAAAGGCGTCATTGCTATGGGTGATCATCCCTCCTTCCCCGGTCGTGATGTTCTTAATGGGATGGAAGGAGAAGATCGCACTCTGACCCCATCCGCCTACATGGATCCCCTTGTAGTAAGCGCCGACCGCATGGGCAGCATCTTCAATGACATTAAGTTGGCATCTCTGCGCGAGATTTAGGATCTTATCCATATCCGCAGGACAACCGGAAAAATGGACAGGAATGATGGCTCTTGTCCTTGGAGTGACCTTTTCTTCAATGAGATCAGCGTTGATGTTCAGGGTAGGGTAATCGATGTCTACGAAAACAGGCTTGGCCCCACACAGGGTAATCATGTTCAGAGTCGAAGCAAAGGTCATGGAAGGAGTGATGACCTCGTCCCCTCTTTTAATCCCAAGGGCCAGCATCATGAGGTGCATTCCTGCGGTCCCTGAGGAGACGGAGATGGCATGGGGGGCGCCTGTGATCTCACAGAACTTCTCTTCGAAGGCCTTACAGAGAGGCCCTGTGGTAATCCAACCGGACCTGAGGCATCTTTCAACCTCTTGGATCTCTTTTTCACTGATGGAAGGCCTGCTCAAGGGTAAGAAATCTTCCCTTATCCTCATAAATTCCTGTTTCCCTGTTCCCTCTCCACTTATCGAACCGTATTCAAAGTGGGGCAAACCAGGAACCGATAGATCCCTCAAATTCCAATTCCTCAGAAGCTCCTCCTCCCTGCCCCGGGGAGTGAAGAGGCGAGTATCTCCTCACAGAACCCAGCTCAAAGAAAGGGCATACTAAAACAATTCATCATAACGAGAGAACATTAAACCCATATTAATTTAGCATTACAAATTTGTAAGGTTTGCAAAGTGGTGTGAGGGAGAAGCAGAGTTAAGGATTAAAGGTTCTTGGGGAGGTAAACAGAAAAGACGGAGCCGACACCTGGTTTACTGGAGACATCAACCTTTCCCTTGTGTGCCTCGACAATCGCTTTGACCAGGCTCAGACCCAGCCCAAGGCCTCGTCCTGAGCGGCTCTTATCAACGCGATGGAGACGGTCCCAGACTCTGAAAAGTTCTTCAGGTGGAATTCCAATCCCAGTGTCCTTGACGGTGATGACAACCTGCCGTTGTTCCTGGTTGACTTCGATCTCCACTCTTCCGCCGCTTGGAGTATATTTAATCGCATTATCAAGCAAATTGGCCAGGACTTGCTGCATCCGGTTCGGGTCAACCGTCAGATAAAGCTCCTCTGGACAGATCCTATGGATGGCGATATCCTTTTCTTCTGCAATATACGTGTAGAGTTCGATGACGTCCTCCATGAGGCTCAGGATTCTTACTTTCTTCAGATCGAGTTTCATCACTCCGGTTTCCGCCTCGGAAATGTCCATCAACGTATTGAGCATGGTGAGAACCCGTTCCGACTCCTCAACACAGTCAACCAGAGATTCCCGAAGCATGTCTACGCTCTGTTCTGATCGTAAGGCCATCTCGGCCTTGCCCCGCAATCTCGCGAGGGGGGTTCGCAGGTCGTGGGCCACATTATCTAACGAGCTTTTCATGCCATTTAACAAAACCTCAATCTTTTCCAACATTCCATTAAACATGACGGCCAATTCGTCAAGCTCGTCCTCTGTTTGGCGCCTTGGAACACGAACGTCCATCTTGCCAGTTGCTGTCATCGATTGCAGCGTACTGATGAACCCGCGAATAGGTTGAAGCGAGCGATGGGCAAGGAATACCCCTCCGGTAAAGCTGATTAAAATCACCGGCAAGAAGATGGCTGCAAAAGCGATGTGAAAACGTTTCAGAAGATTCCATCGACCCTCACTGCTTTTGCCGACCTGAAGAAACTGGCCATCAGGAAGACGAAGTGAGGCAATCTCCACAACGTTGCCCTTTACCTTAACATCCAACCATTCCCTGTACGGATTGAAATGCCTGTCTTGGAGTTGATGGATGTCAAATCCTTTCCATTGATCCGGAATATTTAAGAAGAGAGTATTGTTTTCAGCTCCTGCAAGACGCACGAAGAACAGGTTTCTGCCCCCTGCGGCCTGGGTCTCAATATCCACTTCGTTTTTCAGGGCGTCTATCCCGGCTTTTTGAAATTGGGTCGCGCATTCACTAAGTTCCATCCGAACGCTCTCTCTATCATATTTGCGGATGGTTGATGAAAGGTACAAATAGGCAAAGGTAAAAATGATCACGAAACTCAGGAAAAAAATGATCGAATTCCAGAGGGCCAACCTGAAACCGATCGTTTTCCGCATACGGTTAAGCGGTTTTAATAACATAACCAATTCCTCGTATGGTGCGAATAACCTTCTCCTCGCAGTTCTTATCCAGCTTATTCCGTAGTCTGCAGACCAAAACATCCACCACGTTGGTCTGCGGATCAAACGTGTGCTCCCAAATATGTTCCATAATCATGGTCTTGGTAACCACTTTCCCGGCGTTGCGCATGAGATAGCCGAGCAAGGCAAACTCACGGGCCTGTAGATCGATCTTCTTCCCTCCCCGCACAACCTCTCGATTAAGAAAATCGATCGAGATATCCCCAAGAGCGAGACGGGTGGGCTCGGTTCCACCGGTGGCTCTTCGAACGAGCGCCTGAACGCGAGCCAGAAGTTCTGAAAAGACAAATGGTTTTGTGAGATAGTCATCGCCTCCTTTCTTTAATCCTTTAACCCGATCGTCCACGGAACGTCTGGCGCTGAGAATGATCACCGGAGTATTCACTCTATGGCATCGAAGTTCTTCGATAAGACTCAAACCATCCAATTTGGGCAGCATAATGTCCACGATGGCCGCGTCGTAAGATTGATGCAGAGCCTGATGAAGACCCTCTTCACCGTTGGATGCATGATCCATGGTATAGCCTTCGAGCTCAAGACCTTTGATAATAAAAGAGGCGATCTTTTCGTCGTCTTCAACAATCAGAACTCGCAAAGGTTATCTCCTTTGCTTGAGCCTGTCCCCTCCCGTTAGAACCGGGGGAACCCCTATTCCGGCCTTAGAATCATCCGATGATTTACCCTGCTTCGCATCAATGATAACACATTTTTTATGAGTTCTGTGGCGCAAACTTGTCGCGCAGGTGATGCGAGGTGAGAATAACAATCACACTCCTCGATGGAAAACAGCCGGGGAATAGTTGAATCAGAGAGGGGGTTATTGTATTATTTTAATTAATAATTTTTCTGGACAAATCCTTCCAATCGGAGATAATAGGAAGAGGTATCCTCAGATTATTCAGGGTTAAATCATGCGCATCCGGGCTCTTCTTCTTGCCGTTATCTTCTTGGTGGTTGCCGTCGCCGACAGCGATGCCCAGAAACCGATCTCCAGGCCAGGGCC
>DATIGG010000502.1:0-2936 GCA_035454825.1 Thermodesulfobacteriota bacterium
CCCTGGCGTTCCTCGATGACCCTTACGAAATTGGAGGCCTGCATCAGGTTTTCGTGCGTCCCTGTATCGAGCCACGCAATGCCCCTGCCCAGCTTTTCCACGGATAAAGTACCCGCTTCGAGATAAGTCCGGTTCACATCCATGATTTCCAACCCTTCCCTTGCCGAGGGGTTAAGGTTCGAGGCGATATCCAGGGCCCGATTATCGTAGAGGTAAAGCCCCATCACCGCGTGGTTCGACTTCGGGTTTCCACTAAATGAGCCCATCTGCCACTGGACCTCAAACATCATATTAGAGCGATCACCTTCTTAGCCATGGCTACAATCCAGCGCGCATCTTTTCAAGCTTCCTGGAATCTTCGGAGGGGTACTCTTCTGTAGGTATAAAATCAAGTGTAGACGAATTGCCCTCTCGCTTTTCTTAGATACTTGAGATCGTCGAGATCCTTAGAGCGCCCAATCGTTTCTTTGTTCCGAATAAGTTCCTCCAATCCTATGAAGTAGACGGGTACAAGCGCTCCAGAAATCTCTATATTGACCTCCCTCTTGTCACCCCAGGCTTCCTCGAAACTCACCCCATCGATGCGATTCATTAAATCAATCCGATTGGGAGGTACACCGAACTGCAAAACAGTCCCGGCCTCCATTAACTCCTCAGCACTCTTCAATCCTGGAATATCCCCGGCCCAGAACTCCTTTAACGCATTGTGTAACCGCAGAACATTCTCACTGGCGGCTTCGAAGAAGAAATCCACATCGCCTGTCAACCGAGCGTGACCATAGTAGATCACCGCTTCCCCGCCAACGATCACATACTTGACTCTATACTCGCTCAGAATCTTGAAGAATTCCTGTATGTCTTTGGAAAAGTGAGAAGCCTTCATTCCTTCTCATGAGCCTCTCTCACATCTGTCCTCTGTGTTCCGTACACCCTTTTGACTATTTCTTCCGCAGCCTCCTGCCTTTCCTCCGGAGTCATTTGGACTTCCTGAAGAATACTCCATTCTTCAGCTTCATCAAAATTCTTTGCTTTATGAAAAATTCTTTTCAAGGTCACTCTCCCAATTTACCCCCATTTCCATTTACCTGAGCTTACCCTGTTGTTGCATTAAAACGAACCATGAAATTGCTAGAAACCATGTGGAACAAGGCGCGGAAGACAATGTCTCCCCATCCTATTGAATCCACAGATGGTTTATTCCACGGGACATCTCATCTATATTACGAATTACGAAAAGCCTCACGATCATGGCCTTCCGAATTTCGTGACCAGGCTCTTTTGCAACAACAGGGTTTACCCTAACGTTACACAATGCCAGCAAATGCTTTCCTGGAATCTGTCAACAGGGAGGCTTGGCGGGGTGACAGTTTCATTTCCCTGATTCCCAATCCTTCGTACTTTTCCTGATGATAAGTCTCCATGAAGAAACCGCGCTGATCAGGAAAAGCGTCCGGTTCGATGATCAGCACATCCCTCAATTCAGTTCCTTTGACTTTCATCGCTTCGATCTCTCCTGCTCTACGAGGCCCATCAGGTACTGTCCGTATCCGTTCTTCACGAACGGCTTGGCAAGACTCTCTAACTGCCGCGCGTCGATATATCCCATGCGATAAGCGATCTCCTCGACGCAGGCAATCTTTAGTCCCTGGCGCTCCTCGATGACCCTTACGAAATTGGAGGCCTGCATCAGGCTTTCGTGCGTCCCTGTATCGAGCCACGCAATGCCCCTGCCCAGCTTTTCCACGGATAAAGTCCCCGCTTCGAGGTAGGCCCGGTTCACGTCGGTGATTTCAAGTTCCCCTCGTCCGGACGGCCTGAGATTTGAAGCGATATCCACCACCCGATTATCATAGAAGTAAAGCCCCGTGACAGCGTAATTCGATTTCGGGTTTTTGGGTTTCTCCTCGATGCTTATCGCCCTATCATTTTCGTCAAAAGCGACGATGCCGTAACGCTCTGGATCCTTCACCCAGTACCCGAATACCGTCGCCCCGCTTTCTTGCGTAGCCGACTTGCGCAGTTTCTCCGGAAGTCCCTCCCCGTAAAAAATGTTATCCCCCAGAATCAGGCAGCAGTTGTCTGTTCCGATGAAGTCCCTGCCGACGATAAATGCCTGGGCTATTCCCTCGGGTCGAGGCTGTTCGGCATAGGAGAGATTGAGGCCCCATTGAGGGCCGTCCCCTAACAGATCCTTGAAGTTTGGCAAGTCGTGAGGAGTGGAAATAACAAGCATCTCTCGAATGCCGGCAAGCATCAGTACGGAGAGGGGATAGTAAATCAGTGGCTTATCATAGATCGGCAGAAGCTGTTTGCTGACAGCACGCGTGATCGGATAGAGACGGGTTCCTGAACCGCCTGCAAGTATAATTCCCTTCATGGATTTCTCCTCCCATAATTTGCTTCTATCCATTTCCGGTACTCCCCGCTCCTCACCGATTCAACCCAATCCAGATGCGTCAGGTACCAGTCGACCGTCAATTCCAGACCTTCTTCGAACCGGCATTTGGGGCACCATTCAAGCTCCTTCTCGATTTTGCAGGCATCGATCGAATAGCGCCGGTCGTGGCCAGGTCGATCGGAAACAAATTTAATAAGGCGCCGGCTCGATGCTTTGCCGCATCGCCCAAGACGGCTATCGAGCAGATCGCACAAGATCTCCACAATCTCAATGTTCTGCTTCTCCGACCTGCACCCTATGTTGTAAGTCTCTCCTGGTTTACCCCGGTCAAGGACCCTGATCAGGGCGTCACAATGGTCAGCGACGTAGAGCCAGTCGCGCACGTGCTTACCATCCCCGTACACAGGCAGAGGTTTTTCTTCGAGGACGTTCAGGATCATTAAGGGAATAAGTTTTTCAGGGAATTGAAACGGCCCATAGTTATTTGAGCAGTTCGTGACCATAGCGGGCAACCCGAAAGTGCGATGGTATGCTTTTA
>DATIGG010000503.1:0-7117 GCA_035454825.1 Thermodesulfobacteriota bacterium
TATTTTGAGCCCGGTTTATATTTTGCGTGCTTCGGATCATGAAATTTCCAGAATCCATGGTGGATTCGATCGACACCCATCTCAACCATCATGAAAAAGTCCCATTCTTTTCCCGTCAGAAGATTCAGGGCAACCTTGAACTGTTTTCCCGTCATCTCATAGATTTGCTCCAAAAGTTTATCTTTTTCTTCCGTTCTGAAATTGTCCACATCAAGCAGGTATTCTCCCACCCAGGACTGGATCTCACTCTTCAAGGACTCTGGGTAGGTATAGTTGCTATTCGTATCCGGCGTGAGAAAGCAGGTGACCACATGGCCATTCACGGGTTTGGGCGGGTAGGTCTGAGGAACTCCCAGGAGGGTCACTTTCTTTCCTTTGCGAGAAAGAATGTCCCAGAGTGTATCCTCTTTCACTAACAGAGAATTGGCAAAAATCATCCTGTCATAGGAATAATCCTGTCGGTTCCGAATCCCGTAAAGGCCGAGTCGTCCTGGGTTCTTGCTCGTCACCATAGAGGTCCAGGCTGGAATCGTAATCGGCGGGACTGTCGATTCTAAGGGCCCATAGACCCCCTTCTCCATCAATCCTCTCAGAACAGGAAGTTCATTCTTCCACTTTTCAAAAACGAGATCAGGCGATGCACAATCCAGGCCAATGATACATGCTTTTTTACTCATTCGCGTCTCTTTCTTTGAGTCGGCTAATCAGTAAAAACCTGAGAAAAAATACTAACATCAACATGCCACAAAAAGCAACGGAAGCAAGGTGCCGGTAATTGTACCAAAATCAGTGTAATCGGAGATTTCCAGGCTTCTTCAGAAATCTCAAGAAAAAGTCTCAAAAAAAAGACTTGACAAGGATCACTTAATTGGATACACTCCAGTAAGAGTGCTATAGGAGTGTTCATATGGGCTTGCAAAGAGATAAGGTTACAATCAAGATTCCAAGGCCTCTTTACGATAATCTCACCGAAATCATTAAGGAAAGTGGGTTCAACTCCGTTACGGAATTTATTGTCTATATCCTGAGGGATCTTATCTCGTCCAGGTCTAATCAGCAGGAACCTGCTCTTTCAAAAGAAGAAATTGAAGCGATTAAGAAGAGGCTAAAATCACTCGGTTATCTATGATGAATCCATTTTTGATCGTGTCATCATGAATGAAATGATGGAAGAAATTTCTTCAACCAATAGGGAGGAATTGCGATGAATCTAAGCCTCGTTTTCTATGTCATCGTAGGCTTTATTGCTCAACTCATCGACGGCTGCCTTGGTATGGCTTACGGAGTTAGTTCCACCTCCTTACTGCTGAGTTTGGGAGTTTCGCCAGGCGCCGCGAGTGCAAGTGTCCATGCCTCGGAGTTATTGACAACGGCCGTCTCTGGAGCCTCCCACCTCAAATTCGGAAATGTTGATAAGCCCCTTCTCAAGAGGCTATTGATCCCCGGGGTCATCGGAGGAGCAATCGGCGCCTACATCCTTTCAGAATTGCCGGGAAATACAATAAAGCCCTTTATCGCTTGTTATCTCATGATCATGGGGGGAATCATTCTCTGGAAGGCATTCAAGAAGATCCAGGAGACAGAGGTGAAAACAAAAATTATTCCCCTTGGCTTATGCGGAGGTTTCTGTGATGCCATCGGAGGAGGAGGATGGGGACCAATCGTGACAACCACTCTGGTTGCCCGGGGAAATAATCCCCGCCTTACGATTGGCTCGGTGAATCTTGCGGAATTCTTTGTTACGGTTTCTGAATCGATTGTTTTTGTCTTAACCATCGGTCTTGTCCACTGGAAGATCATCGTTGGGTTGATGATCGGAGGTGTCCTTGCCGCTCCTCTTGCGGCTTATTTGTGTGGTAAACTTCCACGTCGGACCATCATGATCATAGTCGGATTATTAATCGTGGGCCTGAGTATTAGAACCATTATCCTTGCCTGGAAATAGAAATAGTGATTAAAAACAGAATTCAAGGAATCAGTGGAGAGATTAAGAATGGATCATCTTGATCAGTTAGAAAACACGAGTATTTATATTTTGAGGGAAGCCTATGCCAATTTTAAGAGCCTTGGAATGCTCTGGTCGATCGGAAAAGACAGCACGGTTCTTCTCTGGCTGACCCGGAAGGCCTTCCTGGGGCACGTCCCCTTCCCCCTGATTCACATTGATACGACCTATAAAATTCCGGAAATGACGACCTATCGAGACCGATTAACAAAACAATGGCACCTCAAAATGATCTACGGAATCAACGAAGAGGCCCTCCGAAATCAGGAGACCTTTCCGGATGAAAAGGTCGACCGGATTGCCTGCTGCCGTCTGTTAAAAACGGAGGCTTTGAAAAATACCTTGAACGGAAAAGGACCCCGCTATGTTTTCAATCATGAAAAGGGGCAGTATGAACTGGACAAAAGTCACGAGCCATTTACAGGTATTATTGCCGGGGTCAGGGCGGACGAAGAGGGATCAAGATCCAAAGAACGATATTTCTCTCCAAGGGATCGTGAAAATCTCTGGGATTTGGGAGATCAGCCACCCGAGTTCTGGAACCAATTTAAGACAGACTTTGCCCCTGGAACTCATGTGCGCATTCATCCCCTCCTGGACTGGACAGAACTAAACGTCTGGGAGTATATCGATCGCGAAAAAATCCCTACAGTCTCCCTCTACTACAATCAGGGAGATGGAAAAAGATATCGCTCCTTAGGATGTTATCCCTGCACCTTTCCAATCGATTCGGAAGCGAGAAATCCGACAGAAATCATCGAAGAGCTCCGAAGCGGGAAACTCAAGAATATAGCCGAGCGGTCAGGCCGTGCCCAGGACAAGGATGACGGTGGGGGGTTGGAGACACTGCGGAGAGAAGGGTATATGTAATGGGTTTTGAATATGATTTGTCATCCCGGACCCGATCCGGGATCTTACCAAATTGAAATAGCTACGAAAACCAGCGGGGGATATGGAAACAGAGACGAACAGAGAAAAAATGAATATGGTGATTGTGGGGCACGTGGATCATGGAAAGAGCACAATCATTGGCCGCCTCCTGGCGGACACCCACTCGTTGCCGGATGGAAAACTGGAGCAGGTGAGGTCAAACTGCGAAAGAAATTCAAAACCCTTTGAATATGCATTTTTGATCGATGCCCTGAAGGATGAACAGACCCAGGGAATTACGATCGATTCAGCCAGGGTTTTTTTTAAAACGACAAAGCGTCATTATCTGATTATGGATGCTCCCGGCCATATCGAATTTCTGAAAAATATGGTGACCGGAGCCTCCAGGGCTGAGGCTGCCCTCCTTGTGATCGATGCCTACGAGGGGGTCCAGGAGAATTCGAGACGCCATGGTTACATGCTCTCCATGCTGGGGGTTAAACAGGTGGCCATTCTGGTTAACAAAATGGACCTGATCGCTTACCAGCAAGGACCCTTTGAAAAAATTGTTGAGGAATATTCAAAATTTCTCTCTCGTCTCAAAATGGAATCATCCTGTTATATTCCTGTCAGCGGTTTGAAGGGTGACAATATTGCCGAATTCAGTCCTCGAATGCCCTGGTATAACGGACCCACGGTTCTCACCATCCTCGATCATTTCAACAAAGAGAGGCCCCTGACCGATAAGCCCTTCCGGATGCCGGTTCAAGATGTCTATAAATTCACCAATTTTGGAGATCAAAGAAGGATCATTGCCGGCACCGTTGAGACAGGGATCCTTCGATCCGGTGACGAAATGATCTTTTTCCCCTCCGGTAAAAAAAGCCGGGTCAAAACAATTGAGTCCTTTAATAACGCGCCGAAAGAGGAGGCTGTGGCCGGGTACGCCGCTGGTTTGACCTTGCAGGAACAGATCTATATCCCAAGAGGAGAGATGGCTACGAAAACAAATGAATTGAGCCCCAGCGTCACCTCAAGAGCAAGGGTCAACCTTTTCTGGCTTGGGAAGGAGCCGATGGTCAAAGAAAAGGAATATCTCCTCAAGATCGGAACGGCAAAGGTCCCGGTCTATCTTGAAGAGATTCATCGCGTCATAGATGCCTCGGACCTCCATCTGCTGGATCAAAGAGACAGGATTGACCGCCATGACGTCGCTGAATGCAATCTGAAACTCAAGCGGGCCGTTGCCTTTGATCTGGCAGAGGATATCTCTGCCACCAGTCGATTTGTCATTGTTGACCGATACGAGATCTCCGGGGGTGGAATTATTCGGGAAGCCCTGGAAGACAAACAGACCTGGGTGCGGGACAAAGTTCTGCTCAGGGATATCAAATGGGAATACAGCAGGCTCTCTCAGGAGCAGAGGCAAGAAAAATATAATCAGAAATCTTCGTTAATCCTCATCACGGGTGAAAAGAATTCGGGCAAAAAGCCGATCGCCAAGAGCCTGGAGGCACAGCTTTTCTCCGAGGGAAAGCTCGTCTATTTCCTCGGCATCGGGAATGTCCTTTATGGAGTAGATGCGGATATTAAGGGAAGAAATGATCAGAGGCAGGAACATCTAAGGAGACTGGCAGAAGTGGCTCATATCCTGCTCGATGCAGGGGTGATTCTCATTGTCACTGCCATTGGATTGACCCAGGAGGATTTGGAGTTAGTCAGAACGACCATCCACTCCGACAAGATAGAGACCATTTGGGTCGGCAAAAGAGTTTCCACCGATATTCTCTATGATCTCAAAATTGAGGCAGGCAAAGATGTGGAAAAGGCTGTCGAGCAGATCAAGGAAATGCTCCAGGGAAAAGGCATCCTTTCCAAATCTCTGAACAATTCAAGCCCAATGTGAGGCCAATCTCCGAGCTTCTATTCATGAGCCATTGACCATGAGGAGAACCATCGATGACTCTTCAAATCATCCACGGAGGTTCGAGGATATCACAAGAGATCTGGGGCGGTTGATCTGGTGTGCAGCCGGAGCAGCAACAGGGATCGGCTTAGCCCTTCCTTGACACATAATCGCGATTCCATTATACTCGCATTACCAAACAACGAGTCCTCATCAAATATCAAATAAGAGAGGGTCGATCATGGTAGCCACAATGATTTCGGCATCCCGATCCATCGAGGAAACTGGCGTCCGCAGAAATCTTCTTGAAGACCTTTCGCTCAAGATCCTCTACCTGGTGGGCGAAATGACAGTGCACGAACTGGCCCGTCACATGGGGCTCAGTTTGGGCATGGTGGAGGAACTGTTCCAACGTCTGCGCAAGGACCAGCTCTGTCAGGTCACTGGCATGGCCGGAAGCGTACACCGGATCACCACTACGTCCGGGGGAAAGTCGCGGGCCCTCGAACTTCTGGCCCAGAATCAGTACGCCGGCCCTGCTCCCGTTTCGCTCAACGACTACGTCAGCCGGGTACGCAATCAGACCGTGCGCGGCATGAAGGTCACCCCAAGGGATCTGAACCGCGCCTTTGAGCACCTGGTGCTCGACGCCCAGATTCTGAATCAGCTTGGCACCGCAGTGGTGTCCGGCCGCGCCATCTTCCTCTATGGGCCCACAGGAACGGGCAAAACCACCATCGCTGAAACGATCACCCGCCTCTTTCTTCGCGACCAAGTCTGGCTTCCCTACGCGGTTGAAGTGGACGGCCAGATCATTACAGTTTACGACTCGGTTATTCACCAGAAAGTGGATCAGCCTGCAGCCTCCGATCAGGACAGCCGCTGGGTGCTCTGTCGGAGGCCGCGCGTGCTGGTGGGCGGTGAACTAACCATTGAGATGCTCGACCTGCAGTTTAACCCTCACACCAAGTTCTATGCCGGGCCGGTGCAGATGAAGGCCAACAACGGCCTCCTCATCGTGGACGACTTCGGGCGCCAGCGCATCAGTCCCGAGGAACTGCTCAACCGCTGGGTGGTTCCGCTGGATCGGGGGATCGATTTTCTCACCCTGGCAGGTGGAAAAAAAATCGAGATCCCCTTCGACCTCCTCGTCGTCTTCGCCACCAACTTAGACCCTGCCAAGCTGGTGGACGAAGCTTTCCTTCGCCGCATCCAGACCAAGATCAAGGTGGATTTTGTCACTCCTGATCAATTCCGTGAGATCTTCCGCCGTATCTGCCTGCAGTTCAACCTCAAGTACGATGCAGCCGTGGTGGATGACCTGATTCTGAGGATCGGCCAGGAACACAAGGAGCCGCTGCGAGCCTGCTACCCAAGCGACATTGTGCAGCAGATCCTCTCGGGAGCGCGCTTCCTGCAGAAGGAGCCCCATCTCGATCGCAAGGCTGTGGCCCTGGCCTGCCGCAACTACTTTCTGGCGCCGTAAAACAATCCGAAAACCATCATGCGAAAAGAGGTCATCAAAGCCAATATTGTCGTCTTTATTGCCAGTTTCTGCACCCTGGTCATCGAGCTGGTGGCCGGAAGAATCATGGCACCCTATGTGGGCGTCTCCCTTTACACCTGGACGAGCATCATCGGTATCGTTCTGGCGGGTATCAGCATCGGGGCTTACCTGGGAGGACTGCTTGCAGACCGATATCCCCGGTCCTCTACTCTCGCCTGGCTTCTCTTTCTCTCCGGTCTGGGTGCTTTTAGCATTTCACCTCTGACCAACCTGGTCGGGCCAGCCCATTTTCAGACCAGTCTGATGCTCAGGATCCTGATGATCACAGCGATTATCTTCTTTGTTCCTTCCTGTCTTCTCGGGATGATTTCTCCCGTGGTGGTTAAGCTGACCCTGAATAACTTGGACAAGGCAGGCAATGTCGTCGGAAAGATCTATGCCTTCTCGACCCTCGGTTCCATTCTCGGAACCTTTGCTACGGGCTTTTATCTCATTTCATGGATGGGGACACGCAACATCCTCTTCACCATGGGGATCATCCTCGTTTTGTCAGCCCTGGTCTTCGGAGGCTTCTTTGTCAGGAAAAAGATCCTCATCCCCATTCTCATTGTTCTTGCAGGCCTCCTCTGGGGCATTCATGGATATGCCTTTAAGTTTCCTATTGATGAAGAGACCTATTTTTACAAAGAGAGTGATTATTATACGCTCAAACTAAAAAAGAAGGAACGAAGCGATGGGGGCCCCATGGAGGCGCTGGTTCTCGATCACCTCATCCACTCCTATACCGATCTGACCGATCCATTTTATATTGAATATGAGTACATCCGCG
>DATIGG010000504.1:0-3594 GCA_035454825.1 Thermodesulfobacteriota bacterium
CTTGTTGCTTATTCTGGTGATCGCTTTCGTTCTGGGAACAGGGATCTCCTTTATCGGCCTCGTCAGAGGGCTGGGGAATGGAGTGACCCGGTTCGCAGAAAAGATAGGCACCCTGAGGATGGTCCGAAAGGAACAAGCCAGGAGGGCTAAGAAACTGATCAAACCGGAGACGGGAAAAGAGACAGCAGAGGTTTCTCCTCCGTTGGTGGTTGTGGAGAAAACTTCTCCTTCAAAGCCAAGGGAGGCCATGAAACAGGAGGCTTTCGAATTCATGGAGACCTCAAAGGTCTTTCAACTGCCACCGATCAGCCTGCTGGAAGCCGAAGTCGAAAAGAGGCAGAAGATCGACCGGGACAGCCTCATCATGAATTCCCGCATTCTCGAAAAGAAGCTTCTCGATTATGGGGTAGAAGGAAAAGTCGTAGAGGTGCGACCCGGTCCAGTGATTACCGTCTATGAATTTGAGCCGGCCCCTGGCGTGAAGGTCAGCCGGATCGTCAATTTAGCCGATGACTTGGCACTGGCCTTGAGCGCCATTTCGATTCGTATCGTCGCTCCGATCCCTGGGAAGTCAGTCGTGGGGATCGAGGTACCGAATGCTGTCCGGGAGACGGTCTTTCTCAAAGAGGTTATCGATTCCAATACCTTCCGGGCCTCCAAGTCGAAACTTTCCTTCGGGCTGGGGAAAGATATCTCAGGAGAGCCCCATGTCGTTGACCTTGCGAGGATGCCGCATCTCTTAGTGGCGGGATCGACAGGCTCCGGAAAGAGCGTCTCTATCAATTCGATGATCTGTAGTATCCTCTTTAAGGCCACGCATGAGGAAGTGCGATTCCTGATGATCGATCCCAAGATGCTGGAACTCTCCGATTATGAGGGTATTCCCCATCTGCTTCTGCCTGTTGTGACCAACCCCAAGAAAGCGGCTGCAGCCCTCAACTGGTTGGTGAACGAGATGGAACGAAGATATACGGTGCTGGCTGAAAAGGGGGTACGCAACATCGAGCATTACCATCAAAGGGTGGAGAAGGAACTCAAGGAGAAAGGAAAGGTCTATAGGCGAAAAGGGGATGTCCTTGAGGGCAATGAAGAGAAGGCACCGGAGGAACTCGAAAAGATTCCCTACATCGTGGTCGTAATTGACGAACTGGCTGATCTGATGATGGTCTCGTCACGAGAGGTGGAAGAGTCGATCACCCGGCTTGCCCAGATGGCTCGCGCAGTTGGTATCCACCTTCTTTTGGCAACCCAGAGGCCCTCGGTCGACGTTCTTACCGGGATCATCAAGGCGAACTTTCCCGCACGGATCTCCTTTCAGGTTACTTCCAAAGTCGATTCGCGGACCATTCTCGATACGATCGGTGCAGAACATCTGCTGGGGTCTGGGGATATGTTGTTTCTCCCTCCGGGCAGTTCCAAGTTGACTCGCCTTCACGGGGCCTTCGTTTCGAGCGCAGAGATCAAACGGATTGTCGAATTCTTGAAAAAACAGGGAAAGCCGGCATATGATCCTTCGATCCTCCTGGAAACAAAGAAGGAAAAGGGGGTCTCCGGAGAGGCGGACGAATACGACGAAAAATATGATGAGGCTGTTGCCTTCGTGGCTGAAACCGGCCAGGCATCGATCTCTCTCATACAGAGACGGTTCCGGATCGGTTATAATCGGGCGGCACGCATCATCGAAAAGATGGAGGAAGAGGGCGTTGTTGGCCCCTCGGATGGGATCAAGCCGCGAGAGGTATTGATCAAAAAGATCGAGTAGACCTTGAGTTTGGAAGATAGGGATGCCAAAAAGTTGAGGTGACGGCAACATAAGTCTCATGCATCTCGTCATTCCGGGCTTGACCCGGAATCCAGGGTTTTTCTGGATTCCTGCTTCTGCAGGAATGACAAGAATTTATCCCGAGAACTGTTTTGCAGATCGAATTCCCATATGAACCTTTGAATCTTGAAACCCACTTTACCAACTAAAGGGAAAAGGAATCATAAACCTTGAAGGGAGGAAAGAGTGAAAATCGTCACTTTATATTTGTTTGGGGTTCTTATCCTATTCAGTTTGCTTTCAGTGCCAATGGCCTCCGGAGTGACCGCGCATGCCGTCCTCTCAGAGATGCAGAGCCGATATGAGAAGACCAATGAGCTCGAAGCCAATTTCTTACAGGAGTACATCGGAAAGGTGATGAAGAAACCCCAGAAGGGAGAGGGGAAAGTCTATTTTAAAAAGAAAGGGATGATGCGTTGGGATTACAAAGTTCCAAGCCAGAAGCTCATCTCAAATGGTCACACGCTCTGGTATTATCAACCCGAAGAGAAGCAGGTCTTCGTCTCCGATATGGCAAAGGTCCTGAGGGAAAAGACGCCCCTGGCCTTTTTATCCGGAGAGGGGGATATCAGCCGGGACTTCAACGTGATTAACTTCAATGAGTCGATCTCTCAAGGAGAAGACTACTTTGTCCTCGAACTTGCTCCGAAAGAGCCTGACGCCGCCCTGTCGAAATTGACCCTGATGATTGATAAAAAGACGTATTATGTGGTGCAAGCCGATGTCTTTGATGGATTGGGAAATGTGACGCGGACCCGTTTCATGGATCTCAAGACCAATGTTGGTCTCCCCAACTCGTTCTTCAATTTCACCATTCCTCCCGGAACAGAGATATTGAGATTCCAGGAAGCTCCTTCCTCATCCGGAGAAAAAGGAACTAAAACGAAATAAATTACGCTCATCGCGCGGGTGAGTGGAGGGCTACATCCTATCTTTGACGGTGCGGTCCGGGACTGGTTGGCAGGCTTACAACTTCAGGCTGATAAGCCTTTTCAAAAGAATATCTTCGACATTCCGCCGGGAATCCAATACAGATAAAACATAGACATTCTTCTCTGATATCCTATAAATGATTCTCCATGGTGCGACGATTAGTTCACGATATTGAGTGATTCCTTGATCTTGAAGCTCGGGGACAATACGGCCTCTATCCGGAAGAGTGTAAAGGCTTGATGCTTTTCGTCTAATTTCCTTAAATACTTCATAGGCGTGTGAGGGGCTGTCTCTGGAAACGTATTCTATGATACCTATAAGATCCTTTTCTGATGTTTCCGACCATCTAACGTCGTAGACTTTCTTCATTTCATTTTTTCTTTCAAGATACTCTCGATATCTGCGAATACTTTCTCCTGGGACTTTGACTTCCCCTCCCTGATGTCTTTCTCGCCCTGAGAAATCAGCTTTAAGATTCCTATAGCATTTCGCATATTCTCGTAGCTTTCGGGGTCTTGAAGGACCGCTTTGGGCTCTCCGTTCTGGGTGATGACAACAGGGCGATGGGTCTGATTGATTTGCTTGAGCAAATCAGCCGTTCTTGATTTCAGGTATGTAATCGGTTTAATATCCTTTGAAATATTCATTTTTCTTCCTCCAGTCTTTATATGGTACCATATTAAGACCGGCTGTCAAGTCGCAAGGGCTGACATCTCCGATTTTATCCCCTCCCTCACCTTCTTACACGACTCTCTTTGGGAAAGCCAAGAGAGGGAGAGATAAAGACCTGTAAATGAATAAATACTCAAAAAAGAAGGTTCCCCTTCGCTGATATACTT
>DATIGG010000505.1:0-6326 GCA_035454825.1 Thermodesulfobacteriota bacterium
TTTTTGCTTTAGAGCATGCCTGTCCGAAATAAAAAATAATAGATTGTTAAAGAATTTTCATGTCCCAGGGTTCATTGCCCCATGCCTCATTAGAGATCAGCCATTAAAGCCCCGACTCATACGTGGATAGACTTCTCTTTATCCGAAACAGCTTCTGAATATCCCCATGGATTACATTTTAAAGTGTACCCCTTTTGGTAGAACCTGTCAAAGAGTGGGTGAGGCCGCATCCGTATCTGGAACCGGGAGATATGGTGGTAATAAAACCGTGCAAGAAGAGATACCAAATTCGGCGGTTCCATGGAAACAATCTGACCATCTCAGATCCGTTACCGATCCCCTCCTGTATCTATCGGTTCCCGATTCCAGTACCTATTCCATCGAAATCATAAGGGTTTATTGATCGAGAGAGCCTGGCGGGAATTCTGTTCATTTTGGCATATTTTTAGCATAAGCATCTGCCAGGCTCGTTGATTTTACAACTGCACCCACCCCCGCTCTTCAGACTGGGGATAAAGGTGCGCTCAGGATCAATCCTAAGCGTTCGACTAAGCTGACGCCAAAGTTAAACTCTCCGGTCCTCAAACCGGAGAGAGCCGAAGGGTTGATTTTTTCGGTGTCCTGTTCTTGAGGTCTTAAATTCTGGGTTCCGAAATAGAGGTATCCTTTGAGGTTCGTGGAGAGGAAACTGCACTACAGAGAAGACAATTCTTTGATTTTAGGGAAGCTGACGCTCAGAGTTCTCCCTGTTTTATTCCTGGCTGTCCTCTTATTTTTCCCATGTTCGGTCTTTGCAGATTGGTCTCCACTTATTGACCGTTTGGTCGCTGACGGTTTTGATGAGTCAGCCATCCGGAATCTCTTTTCCCGTGATGAGGCAAGGTTTGAGCCAGGTGCCATGATCAGCAAGCTTGAGGAGCTGATAAGAAGAAGCTCTAAAAAACCGGCAGGTCTCCTTTCTTATAATCCGAAAGTGGTCTACAGAGGTTTTCTGAAAGAGAGGGTGATCACCCGGGCACGCTCTTACCTCCGAGAGAATACAGATCTCCTGGAAAAGGTCAGCAGAGAATATTGCGTACCCAGGGAAATCGTCGTGTCGATTCTTTTGGTGGAAACTCGCCTCGGGGATGATCTGGGTAGGAAAAGGGCTTTCAACTCTCTGGCCTGTATGGCTCTCTGCACTGACCTCGAAACCATTCGGCCTTATCTTCCCAAGAAACTGATCAGTCCTAAGAATGAAGACCTTGCCAGAACCATCTGCAGGCAGAAAGCCGATTGGGCCTACGCTGAGCTCAGGGCCCTGATTTTTTATGCCTTCGGAAGCGGATTGGACCCGTTGAGCCTTCCAGGTTCCATCTACGGAGCGATCGGCCTCTGTCAGTTTATGCCCTCCAATGTCCTATCCTACGCGGTGGATGCCGATCAAGACGGCCGGATCGATCTCTTTACCAAGGCCGATGCTCTTTTCAGCATTGCAAACTATCTGCGGGAGCATGGCTGGAAGTGCACCTTGGATCGAGCCAACCAGCTCCAGGTTATTCTCGATTACAACAAGAGTTCTGTCTACGCCAACACGGTTCTGGCGGTGGCTGAAAAACTGAAGGATAAATCCCGCATCAAGCCGTGAACGGGTTTCTTGCTCCCGATGGATCACGAGGTGTGGTCCTAAGAGGAACCGTTCTAAGAATGAATCCAATATGAAGAAGAGACTCTTCATAGTCAGCGCTGTATGGATCATCTTTGTAAGCGTCTCTTTCTTATGGAATTATGTGAGTTCCGAAAGGGAGCAGAAGACGATTGCCTTTCAAACCGCCCGCAGTTTTTTTTCACAGATTGTAATCACTCGTGATTGGAATGCGAACCATGGTGGAGTGTACCTTCCTGTGACTGACAAGACTCCGCCAAACCCATACCTTGAAGATCCCATGAAGAATATCGAGGTGAACCCGGATCTGACACTGACCTTAATCAATCCTGCGTATATGACAAGACAGCTTTCTGAAATCGCAGAAACGCGTGAGGGGATCCATTTTCATATTACCAGCCTTAAACCCATTCGTCCCGAAAACACAGCGACCCCTTCGGAGAAACAGGCTTTAGAGTCTTTTGATCAGGGCGTCAAGGAAGTGGGTGAATTCATTCATGGAGGTTCAACCATTTCTTTTTTCTACATGGCTCCTCTAAAAACAGAAAGAGCGTGCTTGAAGTGCCATGCCAAACAAGGATACCAAGAAGGGGATATCAGAGGGGGCATCAGCATCACTTTCCCTTTTGTTAAGAAAATACCGGTCAGGCCCCTGATGATAGGTCATGTTGGGATCGGGTTATCCGGGCTGCTGATCATCATTGTTTTCGGAATAAAACTGGATAGATCGTACAAAAGAATAGAAAGGCAAGCTGCGATTGACGTTTTAACAGGAATTCCAAATCGCCGCAGTTTTTCAGAACGTATCCTGGAAGAGTTCAATAGAAGTCGAAGGGACAAAACTGGATTGTCCGTAGTGATGTGTGACATCGATCACTTCAAATCCTATAATGATACCTACGGTCATCAAGCAGGAGATCAATGCCTTGAAAAAGTGGCGCAGATTATAGAAAAAGAAGCGAGACGGCCGGGTGATTTCTGTGCAAGATATGGCGGAGAAGAATTTATTGTCATTTTACCGAATACGGACCAGCGAGGAGCCTTGGAAGTTGCTGAAAGAATCCGGGAAAATGTCCAGGGCGCGAAGATTCCACATGAGAAATCATCTCCTTCCGGATCTGTCACCGTGAGTCTTGGGATAGCAACTACAGACCACGACACATTAAGCTCTGAAGAATTGGTGAATCATGCCGACCGATCTCTTTATAGGGCGAAAGAGAAGGGTCGGAATCGTGTTGAAGGTTTTGGCAAAAATGGATGAGATGGGGGACATGGGTGTCTTGAAGGGAGGGACGATTGGGTTTTCTATATGGTTTTATGGACTCTTAACTTTTTAAGCAGAATTGTTTTTGCTTTTTCGAGACGGCCTGATTGTACGAGTGGAATCAGGACGTCGAGATCGAGCGCTTGCTGCCAGTCCGCTGCGTCCACCCTCAGTCCTTTGTCCTTCAGGAGGGAGCGGACTTTCCCGATCAGAGCCAGAAATGAAGCGTATTCTCCTCCGATGTTTTCTTCCAGTTTTGTCCTGATTTTCCTGGCAAGCGCAGGGCTGACCCCTTCTGTAGAAACGGCAATGATCAAGTTTTCCCGGCGAAAAAATGAAGGAACGATAAAATCGGAGGGCCCCGGATCATCGACGACGTTGACAAGCCTTCCTGTCTTTTTCGCATCCTCTGCAACTCTATGATTGCTCTTCTTCACATCCGTCGCTGCAAAAACAAGGATCGCTCCTTTCAGATCTCCTGATCTGTAGTTTCGCTGAATCAGATGGATGGCTTTTCTTTCAGCCAAGGGTGCGAGGTCCGGATGAAGGGTTGGGCTAATGACCGTTACCTCTGCTCCGCTCTCCAAAAGCATCCTGACTTTACGGAAGGCGACATGGCCTCCTCCAACCACCACACATTTTTTGCCCTGGAGGTTTAAGAAAATCGGGTAGTAGGAAAGGGCTGAAGGTGTGAAAAAATTGTTAGCCTGGGATTTGTGCCTCATGGATTTACTTATCAAACCAGCGTAACCGTTTTCTGAACTCAACGACGTCCCCGATCACCACGACCGAGGGTGGTTTCAGATTCTCTGATTCTACTTTCTCAACAATGTTCCGAAGGGTGCCTGTTACACATCGTTGACGGCCGGTCGTTCCTTCTGTAATGACTGCAACCGGTGTCGAAGCGGGCTTATGGTACTTTATTAATTGGCCTACCACATGGGCCAGATTCTTCATCCCCATCAGGATCACCAGGGTGTCTGTGGCACTTGCCAATCTGTCCCACCAAACTCTGGGTTCTCCCCTGTCCGAGGCCTTGTGTCCTGTAACGACCGCAAAGGAAGAAGCAACTCCTCGATGAGTGACCGGAATACCCGCATAAGCAGGCACCGCCACAGCAGAGGAAACTCCAGGGACCACTTCAAAAGGGATGCCCTTTTGAGCCAATGCCTCCGCTTCTTCGCCTCCCCGTCCCAATACGAATGGATCTCCTCCTTTTAATCGAATTACAATCTTCCCATCTTTTGACTTTTCAATCAGCAAACGGTTGATTGCCTTCTGCTCAAGCGTGTGATGGCTGGATGCTTTCCCCACATAAATTTTTTCAGCCCCGGGGCTGGCCTCGTTGAGGATGCTTTCATCCACCAGTCGGTCATAGATGATGACGTCTGCTCTTCGGAGACACGCCAGCCCTTTGACGGTCATTAACCCCGGATCCCCAGGACCTGCGCCCACCAAATAAACTTTTCCTGAAATCACTTTACCTCCCCTTCACAAGGGTCACCCTATTTTTCTTCCGGAAGGTAGCTTCGGATTCTCTCCGAAGCCACAGGGATTGCTTTCTCCCTGCCTTCCCGGATCTCCCAGATGGAAATGATGGGAAAAACTTTCGTGAAGAGGGCATAGAGGAGTATGAACAAGGAGATACAGCCCACCAGGATAGACCCCTCAACCCAGGTCGGACGATAGATGGCCTGTTCCACAGGCATTCTCTGCTGGGTGAGTGTTGGAACGATGATGACAAACCGTTCAAGCCACATTCCTAAAATGACGGAGGCAGAAGCAATGGATGTACCCAAAACGGTCCGGGTCTTTCTAAAAGCGAGTATGGATAATGGAATGACCGAACATAATAAGAACATTCCCCAAAAGTAGGGAGCAAACTCTCCCTTGAGCTTGGACCAGAAAATTGCAAGCTGAACCGGCTCATTGCCATAAAAGACGGTGAGGTACTCAGCAAAAGTAAAATAGAACCACAGGAGTGTCATCACCAAAAGCAGGATTCCCAGATTATTGAAGTGGATCCGTTTCAAATAATCCTCAAGATGATAAACTCTCCGGATCAAGGCCATGGCCAAAATGAGGGCAGCGATCCCTGAGAAGATGGCACCCGTGACGAAATAAGGACCGAAAATGGCGCTGTGCCACATCGGCTGAATGGTCATGGCAAAGACAAAGGAGACGACGGTGTGGACAGAGACAGCAACAGGGATGACGAGAATGGCCATGAAGGTGATCGCCCTTTCCAGGAGATGACGCTGGCTTTCTGATCCCTGCCAACCCAAAGCGAGGATCTGATAAAACCATTTTCGTTTCCCGAGATGATCTCTGAGGATGGCGATATCGGGAATCAAACAGAGGTAAAGATAGACGGAACTGGCTGTAAGATAGAGTCCGATACTGGCGACATCCCAGAGCAGGGGAGATTGAAATTGAGCATACCGGATGGCATACAAGATTCGTTCTGGTCTTCCGAGATCAATCCATACATTGGCTGCACCGAAGAAGAGGACGATGACTGTGATGAGTTCAGCGGACCGGGTGATCGATCTTCGCCATTCTGCCTTTGCGATTCGCAGGATTGCTGAGATCAGTGTTCCGGCGTGACTGATCCCAATGAAGAAGACAAAATTGGTGATATAGACTCCCCAGAAGATCTGTCTTGAGAGCCCGGTAACAGCCAGTCCATTCTGATACTGGGTTACGTAAGCAAAAATTCCCCAGATGACCAGTGCAGTGAGAATCGAAAGGGTGAGGTAGAATCCTTTTCCCGTTTTCGAGATCGGGTCGAAAAGGATGGCGTCCTCACCAACGATTCGTTGCCTGTGATCCATCATCACCCATCCAAATAACCGGAATGTTGGAATGCTGGAATATTGGGCTTTAAATCTGAATAGAAATTTCCATAACGATCATTCCATTATTCCACCGATCCATTTTTTCTACATCATTCCAGTCTTCCAGTCTCTTATAGCACGTAGTAAACCTTCGGTTTCGTGCCCAGTTCAGGCTGCCGTTGATAGACCGTCTGGTTCCGAAGGGCCCTTCTGATTTCTGAATCGGGTTGCCTCAGATCACCAAAGACCAGGGCCTTTTCTTTACAGGCCTCTACACAGGCTGGGAATAGTCCCTGAGCGAGCCTTTCTTCACAAAAATTACACTTTTCGACGACGCCCTTAGTCCGGGTCGGAAACTCTAAGTGGATCTTCTTGATAAAGGGTCGGGGGTCTTTCCAGTTGAAGCTTCTTGATCCGTAGGGGCATCCGGCCATACAGTACCGGCATCCGATACACCGGTGAAAGTCCATCATGACGATCCCATCCTCCCGCCTCCAGGTTGCCTTGGTTGGGCAATACTTTACACAAGGCGGGTCATCGCAATGATTGCAGAGAAGCATCACAGGTTTAGATCGGTAAG
>DATIGG010000506.1:0-3225 GCA_035454825.1 Thermodesulfobacteriota bacterium
GATTTTTCCTCCACCCAGTTCCCTGAGTGTTAAATCAGGGGCATCCACGGCAACCCTGAGTTTTTCTACTCTTGCCTCTTTGAATTGAGCGATCACCAGAGGAGCATTCCATAACAGGAAAATGACAAAGAAGAAGACCACCATCAATAGACGTCGCATTTTCATCCCTCCTTATGTTTGTTATTTGAAGATGACAAAATACAACACAATAATGCCATCATGAATTTCAATGTTTGTCAAGATGAAAATAGGGTTGTGAAAATTATCTCTTTTGCAACCGATCAGCGATAGAAAAACAGTCATTCCTCTCGGTGGGACCGGGGTTTGATTTGGAAATCAGGGGACATCCGTGTAATCAGGACAAGAGGTAATTCCTCCTCAGAATTCTCCCATTCTTTTTACTTGACAAAGAAATATATTTCAACTAAACGTAATGGAAAAGCAACAGAAGGAGGAAGATCTATGAAGGAATCAATTCTAAACCACAAGGTTATTTTGGCCGTGGACGACGAACCTGATATTTTGGACGTCCTGGAAGAGGAAATCTTGGAATACGCCCCAAACTCTAAAATCGAAAAAGCCACCACCTATCAGGAAGCAACCCATATGTTAGAATTTAAGAACTATGATGTGGTAGTCCTTGATATTATGGGAGTCCGTGGTTTCGACCTTTTGGACCAAGCGGTAAAGCGTAAATTTCCAACGGCCATGTTGACAGCCCATTCCCTCAATCCAGAATCTCTGAAACGTTCCATTGAAATGGGGGCTTGCGCTTACCTCCCCAAGGAAAAACTCGATGAAATTGTTCCTTTCTTGGAAGACATTTTGGAATCATCCGATGGTTTATCTGCTTGGGGTCGCACGATGAATAAATTAGAAGGATATTTCGCGAGCCGCTGGGGAGAATTATGGAGGAAGTCAGAGGAGAAATTCTGGAAAGATTTCGAGAAGAAGGCCTCCCGTACCAAATAACAAGGATTAAAAGTTTTCGGCGCGAAGCCGCTTCGGCGAAGGCAGGGGGGAGGAGCGGGTGGGGGAGGGTTGACACAGCCTATCTGGACAATAGGGGATGAGATGACAATAGATGTTTACGAGAAAATCGCGCAGGTTCTGGGCAATTTTCCGATCAGCCTCTTAAACGTTAAGAACGGCCTGGTCGGAGTTGCCCATTCGGCCGAGATCGATCCGGTCCACGGTGTGGTCCTTCGATGGGGGACGACGCTTGATTGGGCAATGACGATCACCGCAATCACCTGTGTCTTCATCCTTGCGGGTATTATACTGTCGTTGATCCTTTTTAGGGGCCGGCAGACTGAGGGAAATGCTCTGTGGTTGCACCTTCTGGCCCTTGGGATCCTGCCGATGGTTCTCCTGCCAATCGGCAACTTTACGGTGCTCGAGTATGCCAAGGAGGAGCGTAACTGTAACTCATGCCATCTGGTCTTACAGACGTACGTGGACGATATGCGGAATCCTGCAAGCGAATCCCTTGCAGCCCTTCACTTTCAGCATCGGTTCTCTCCGGAGACCTCATGTTACTCCTGCCACACCAACTATGGGGTCCATGGCTCGGTCGAGGGCAAGATTGCCGGACTCGGTCACGCACTTAGGTACCTGACGCATCAATACCAGTTGCCTCTGAAGATTTCAACGCCCTTTCCCAACACGTTGTGTCTCAAATGCCATCACGGCGCGAAGCGTTTCATGGCCCGGAACGAGCACCTGGATGGCCCGGGTAAAGTGTCGGCCGATCTGATCAATGGCACGAGGCGATGCACGGATTGCCATAAGCCTGCCCACCAGGTTGGGAGGCAGACTGCAACCACAAAGAGGGGGGACTAATGTTTGCCCAAGGATGGAAGGTAATCCGGGGAGTAAGAAGAGGCGACTGGCGCTCCAGGCTGATCATCGTTTCCCAGGGCTCTATCGGGCTGGTTGCGCTGCTTGGGCTTGCCACGATGCTGACTCCGAACCCTTTTCTATTGCTGGCGTTTGCAACGTCCCAAGGCCTGATCGTTGTCGGCGTCTTCCTCTTTGCAATTGTTGCGGTCTTTGCTCAGCGCACGTTGGTGGTCGAGGAGTTCGGCCCAGGGGAAGAGATTGTTCGAGAGGGCGATTTGGGACGGGACGTTTACATCATCAAGGCGGGCATGGTCGATGTGTTAAAGAAGCAGCCGGATGGCTCACAAGAGGCCATCAAACGCCTCGGACCTGGTGATCATTTTGGAGAGATGGCACTCCTGCGCGAAGCGAAGCGAAATGCGACGATCCGAACGGTCACGCAGGTGGAAGTGTTTAGCATGAAACCGTCAAGCTTCTTTGCTCTCTATACCCACTTTCCCGGATTGAGGGAGCAGATCGATAGGATCATGCAGGATCGTCTGGAAGACCTTCGCCGTGGAGATTAGTGCATACCCCCTGAGAAAGTGTGAAAAAATTGGAACTCTCTGCCCCGGCCCCAAGGATGGCCGGCTTGTCGAAACTTTAGGATGCGGGTCTGTAGGGGGCCGGAATCACGCTGGCAGGGAAGTTCTGGCTTTGAATGCTAATTGTCAATTGATAATTGAACATTTTGCACTGATTATTTCTCTATCTTTCCTTCAGTCTATCTCTATGGCTCTCTATGATTATTCCAACGCTTCCTTTATCCGTGAATTCAACCCTCTCAACTTGTCCATCGTTTCGCTCCCGATAGATGACATTCTGATTTTCCAGTATCGGGAAATATCTGCCTGAAATATCTTCATATACGTCTACTCTGAAGAGAGGGGCGCCGAGGTCTGGTTCGTTCTTATTTGAAAGGCTGAGGGACCCTTTTTTATCATACACGGTATAAGTTCCTTTTTCATTTCTGTAGCCGACCAGATATCTGCCATCTTCCTTATAATACACATCTGCATTCATGGGGTATAGTTTGTCCCCTACCATCTCAAGGAATTTCTTCCCCTTGATTTTGAAGCTTTTCTCTCTGTCACACAATGCCCATTCAGACGTAATCCTGTCAGGGCTGTGGGTCAATATAGCCCTGTCCTTTTTAAGAGAACTTTTCTGAAGCAGCCTGTACTCCGTATGGACCGCCGTAGGCTCCGTGCAGACGTCATGGATCACAATTGCATCCGAAAAGGCGTCAACTGCCTCCTGATAACGCTCCTTGCTCCAAATCCGCTCGATGAAGTCGTTAATATCTCCGTAGATAACAGACGCAGACTCAAAGTCTTTCTGTGA
>DATIGG010000507.1:0-19405 GCA_035454825.1 Thermodesulfobacteriota bacterium
CTGACCTCATAGGTTCCCTCGTTTACCATCGGTTCCAAGGCAAATACCATTCCGTTCTCAATTCTTGGTCCCTGGTGAGGCGGCCCAAAATTCGGGATTTGGGGATCTTCATGGAGCCCCTTTCCAATCCCGTGGCCCACGAAATCCCTCACCACAGAGAAACGATGGGACTCCACCCATTGCTGGATGGCAAAGGAGATGTCGAAGAGACGATTCCCTGCCCTGGCCTTTTCAATGCCGATGTAAAGGGCTCTCTCCGTCACCTCCAAAAGCCTCTTCGCTTCCGGGTCCACCTCACCCACAGGAAGGGTGATGGCTGCATCTCCAAAATATCCATTGAGATTGACGCCCACGTCGAGACTCACGACCGCCCCTTCCTTCAGTTTCCGGTGATTGGGAATCCCGTGGACAACCTCTTCATTAATTGAGACGCATAGGGTTGCAGGAAATCCCCGGTATCCTTTAAAGGCTGGAACAGCCCCCTTGGACCGGATATGCTCTTCTGCAATCTGGTCCAGCTCTCCGGTTGTGATTCCGGGAACAACCTTTTCTCGCAGCCTCTGAAAGACCTCAGCCACAATCGCATTGGCTTTTCTTAATTGCTCAATCTCCCGCTGGGATCGGATGTTGATCATCGTTCCTACCCGTATTCTCCAAATATTATAAAATTAATATGCATTCGAAGCCCTTAATTGTCAATAATTTATCCTTCCGATCCTTATTGACTTTTCAGTCCCATTCATTAAAATGAAATAAGGTCGTTTGAAGGAGATCCTGATGATTCCAAGATATACCCGTCCGGAAATGGGAAGGATCTGGACGGATCAGAGGAAGTTTGAGGCTTGGCTTGAGATTGAGCTCTTAGCCTGTGAGGCCCTAGCGGAATTGGCTGAAATTCCACAGGAAGCCGTGATAGAGATCCGGAGAAAGGCATCCTTCAACGTCGAGCGGGTGAATGAAATCGAGAAAGAGACCAAACACGATGTCATCGCTTTCCTGACCAATGTGGGTGAATCTATCGGGCCTCTCTCGAAATATCTCCATTTTGGGCTTACCTCTTCCGATATTCTCGACACGTCATTAGCCCTGCTCTTAAAAGAAGCCTCCGACCTTATCCTCCAGGACATCCACCAACTCTTAACTGTCCTTAAAGAAAAGGCCTTTCAATATAAAGAGACCCTCATGATCGGCCGATCCCATGGCGTCCATGCGGAACCCATCACCTTCGGCCTAAAAATGGCCCTCTGGTATGATGAGACGAGGCGAAACCTCATCCGGATGGAGAGGGCGAAAGAGGCGATCAGTGTCGGAAAGATCTCAGGAGCCGTAGGGACGTTTGCCCATATCCCTCCATTTGTGGAAGAGTATGTTTGTAAACGCCTGGGGCTAAAGCCAGCCCCCATTTCAACCCAGATCGTCCAGAGAGATCACCATGCCGAATTTTTCACAACCGTTGCGCTCATTGCCTCCTCGATCGAAAAATTTGCTGTTGAGCTGAGGCATCTTCAACGGACCGAGGTCCTTGAAGCGGAAGAATACTTTTCCAAGGGGCAGAAGGGCTCCTCAGCCATGCCCCACAAGCGAAACCCTATCTCCGCAGAGAATCTCTCCGGCCTGGCCCGAGTGGTCCGATCTTATGGCATCGCCTCTTTGGAAAACGTCCCTCTCTGGCATGAGCGAGACATCAGCCATTCTTCGGTCGAGAGGGTGATTGCGCCCGATGCCACCATTCTGATCGATTACATGCTTACCCGTTTCACCTCCATTGTTAAAAACCTCCTCGTTTATCCGGACCACATGAAATCCAACCTCGAAAAAACGGGAGGTCTGATTTTTTCAGAGGCGATCTTGCTCTTGCTGACGCGAAAGGGCCTGTCGAGGGAAGAAGCCTATACCGTTGTTCAGAGAAACGCCATGAAGCTCTGGGAGATAGGGGGCGATTTCAGAACCCTGCTCTCTCAGGATGAAGCAATCCAACGTCTTCTCACACCGGAAGAACTGAATGGGGCTTTCAATGTACGGGCCCCTCTCAAACATATCGATGTGATCTATCAAAGAATTTTTGGGAATCCATGATGATGAAGAAGGACCAGAAGTCACCCCCCAATTTGAGAGAACTCTTTGGAATGAAAGAACCCTCCGGAGGTGGAAAGAAACCCTTTTTTAAGAAGACCCACTTTACGATCTGGTATTTTCTGATTGCCTTCCTTGTGATCCTCCTTATCCAAAACTACTTTGTGGCAAAGAAGACGGAGGATGTCATCTCATACAGTGAGTTTAAAGAGGCCGTCCGTGAGGCCAAGATCAAAGATTTAACGATCACGGATGAATCGATCGCCGGAGTGAGAGAAACGGAAAAGGGTCCCCGGAGGTTTCAGGCGGTCCGCGTAGCCGATCCGGACCTAGTGAAAGATCTCGAGACCCACCATGTCAAATATACGGGGAAGATCGATAGCAAATGGCTGACCAACATCCTTTCCTGGATCCTCCCCCTTGTCTTCTTCTTCTTTATCTGGCGAATCCTTTTCTCACGGATCGGACCGGAAACGGGCGTCATGTCCTTCGGGAAGAGCCGGGCAAAGATCTATGCCGAAAAGGAGAAAAAAATCACCTTTGCTGACGTGGCTGGGATCGATGAGGCCAAAGAGGAATTAAAGGAAGTCGTCGAGTTTCTTAAAAATCCTGGAAAATTCCAGCGTCTCGGCGGAAAGATTCCGAAAGGGGTTCTTCTCGTAGGGGCCCCGGGGACGGGAAAAACCTTGCTCGCCCGTGCTGTGGCCGGAGAGGCCAATGTCCCTTTCTTTTCCATCAGCGGGTCTGATTTCGTAGAGATGTTTGTCGGTGTGGGAGCGGCCAGGGTCCGGGACCTCTTTGGCCAGGCTCAAAATCAGGCCCCCTGTATCATTTTTATCGACGAACTCGATGCCCTCGGAAAGGCGAGAGGGGTCAACCCCATGGGCCGTCATGACGAGCAGGAACAGACCCTGAACCAACTCCTTGCAGAGATGGATGGGTTCGATGCGAATGTTGGGGTCATCATCATGGCAGCCACCAACCGGCCCGAAATTCTGGATCCTGCCCTTCTACGACCAGGAAGATTTGATCGGCATGTGGTGGTGGATCGTCCAGACCTCAATGGCCGGGAGGAGATCTTAAAGATCCACGCGCGGAATGTAAAACTCTCTCCTGAGGCAGATCTGAAGGTCATCGCCTCCAGAACGCCGGGTTTCGTGGGTGCGGATCTTGCCAATATCGTAAATGAGGCCGCTCTGCTCGCAGCCCGAAAGAATAAGGAATCGGTAGAGATGGCCGATTTTGAGGAGGCAATCGATCGCGTGGTGGCCGGTCTCGAAAAGAAGAACCGGCTGATGTCGAAGAAGGAGAAGGAGATTGTCGCCTTTCACGAATCAGGCCATGCCATTGTCGCTTCCCTTTTGCCCAACATGGACCCCGTCCGCCGCATCTCGATTATCCCGAGAGGAATCGCTGCCCTGGGGTATACACTTCAGTTGCCCACCGAGGATCGTTACCTGATGACAAAGAGTGAACTCCTCGACCGTCTGGCCGTCCTTCTGGGAGGCCGGGTCGCCGAAGAGATCATCTTTGGTGAAATTTCAACCGGTGCCCATAATGATCTCCAACGGGCAACGGATATTGCAACAAGCATGGTGAAAGAGTACGGAATGAGTGAAAAACTGGGTTATGTCACCTTCGAAAAGGAGAAGAGGCCCCTCTTTCTCCCCACTTCTCTTCTCTCTCCGAAGGAATACAGTGAGGAGACGGCAAAGCAGATTGATGCCGAGGTGAAGAAGATCATCGACGAATCCTATCAAAAAGTGAAAGAGATCCTCACCTCGAAGAGAGATAACCTGGAAGAGCTCGCCCGTCTCCTTCTTGAAAAGGAGGTGGTAGAGGAGGCCGAACTGAAAAAGATCGTCCAGCCCCAATCTTCGAACCCATGATCAAAAAGATCCTCAAACACCTGCGGACAAAAATCTTCACGGGAATTCTGGTGGTTTTGCCACTGGGGATCACCTTCCTCGTTTTGAAATTCGTCTTCAACACCCTGGATAGCATCCTCGGCCCGCTGATGCCTGAGATCAACGTCCATCTTTTCAATCGAAACTACCTCCTCCCGGGCTTAGGGATTCTTGGCTTCTTCCTGCTGCTCTATCTGTTTGGAGTGATTGCCAGCAATGTCTTGGGCCACAAACTGGTCGGCCTGGGAGACCGTCTCTTCACCACGATCCCGATCGTGAAAAATATCTATACCTCTTCCAAACAACTCACGGATGCCTTTTCGGCCACCCGGAAGGGAGCCTTCCGTCAAGCCGTGTTTGTGGAATTCCCTCTGGAAGGGAATTTTGCTCTTGGCTTCGTCACTAATGAACTGAAGGATCTCGACGGGCAAGAGAAGGTGGCTGTTTTCATCCCGACGGCCTTTGTTCCACCGATGGGATTTCTCCTTTTTCTTCCAAGAGACAAGATACTCCCTTCTCAACTGACGATCGAAGAAGCGATCAAAGCCATCATGTCTGTGGGGATTGTCACCCCCACGAGTCTTTCGGTTCCTCTCTCTCAGCCCTTTTCCGATTCGTTTCAACAGGAGAAGGCCATTGAAAATTTTAAGGGGATGAAGTATCTTAATTCCAAAAACGAAGGAGGTTTTTAACCATGGATATGGGAGATGTCATCGCAGTCATTGCACTCGTCATTTCCATCCTCGCCTACCAAAGAACCGGCGGAACGGCTGAGCTCAAACGAAAGATAGAATCGACGATTCCTCCCGAAGACCTGAAGAAGCAGGTGGAGGCATTGGCGGCCATTACCGATTCCTTAAGAGAGAAGACGGCTGATGCCCTCGACCGGCTTGAGAAGACGATCCGCAAAACAGAAAAGGGCGACTAATCTTACAGGCCTCACATCAAAAAAAGGCAATCTCACGTGCCAAAGCCCAAATGTCTCATTTTTGGGTATTTCTTGAACGTGGGAATTTGACGTTTGACATTGCTTTTAAGAGCGATCCATGCCTGATACCCTTAAGACCATCGCCGCTTGGCTGACCACCTCCGGGATCAAAATTCTCGGTATTCTGATCACCCTTGTCATCCTTTCCCAGATGTCCAGATGGATCGTGAAATGGCTCGAGAGGTTTGTTTCTGAAAAGGATTCCCTCCAGGCTGCAGAGGCAAAAAAAAGGGCGCATACCTTAGGCAACACCCTCCGTCATACCCTTCTCCTTTTCCTCGCTTTTATTGCCATTTTGATGATTCTGGGAGAGTTAGGGATACAGTTGGGTCCCCTTCTGGCAACGGCTGGCATCGGGGCATTGGCCATTGGCTTTGGAGCCCAGAGTCTCGTCAGGGATGTAATCAGTGGTTTCTTCATCATCCTTGAGAACCAATATCGGATCGGGGATGTGATCGAGGTCGCAGGGGTCTCCGGACTTGTCGAATCGGTCAGCCTCAGGAGGACAGTTCTCCGGGACCTCGAGGGGAGGGTCCACACGGTCCCGAACGGTGAGATCAAGATTGTGAGTAACCTCTCTAAAGAATGGTCCCGATCGGTATTGGATGTCAATATTTCCTACCAAGAGAATGTCGACCAGGTCATCGACCTTCTCTCTCAGATCGGGAAAGAGCTTGCGGCGGAAGAGCCTTACAAGAGCGCCATTCTCGAACCCCTGCAAATCTTGGGAGTGGAGCGTTTTGGAGAATTTCACCTCACCCTTCGAATGATCGTGAAGACCGCCCCCTTAAAGCAGTGGGAAGTGGGGAGAGAGTTACGAAGAAGGATAAAAAAGCGCTTTGATGAGAAGGGCATTCAAGTTCCTTATCCCCATCGCATTTTGCTCCGGGGTGATAAAGACCCGGAAAACAAAGAATAAACCTCATTGTTGCAAAAAAATCGCCATGACAGACCCAGCGGAAACACTGGAAAAAGCCTTGGAGCGGAACCTCTTAAGCGTGGAGCACGACCGTCCATTGCCTTTGCTGGACCTCACTCTTGGTGAAGTCCTCCGTTACCTATCCAATTCCGATAAAACCCGCATTCCAAGGCGTTGGAAGTGTTCCCGCTGGGTCTGCCCAATGCAACGATGAGGTAAAAAGTTCACATCGGAGCCTTTATGAATAGACCTCTTCGTGTTCTCTTCGTTACCTCAGAGGCCGTCCCCTTTGCAAAGACAGGAGGACTGGCTGATGTCTCAGGTGCCCTCCCCAAATTCCTTCATGCCTTGGGATGTGAAATAAAATTGGTGATGCCCTATTACCGGATGGTCAGAAATTCCGGACTCCCGATTCAACCGGTGAAACAAACCCTCGAAGTCACCCTGGGGAATGAAACCCTTCAGGCAGATCTCTACCGGGGCCAATTCACCAAAGACCTTCCAGGCTATTTCATTGGCCGGGAAGAATTCTTCGATCGGGAATACCTCTACGGGACCTCCAAGGGAGATTATTTTGACAATGCGGAGCGTTTCATTTTCTTCACAAAGGCCGTGCTGGCCTTCTCTCAGTCGATGGGATTTTCACCCGACATCATCCACCATCATGAATGGCAAACAGGGCTGATTCCCGCTTACCTCAAATCCATTTATCAGAATCACCCCTTCTTCTCTCATACGGCCGTCGTCTTCACCATTCACAACCTTGCCTATCAGGGACTATTTCGAGCCGAGAAGCTCTCGCTGACCGGGCTTCCGATGGAGATGTACAATCCAGAAGGAATTGAGTTCTGGGGAAGAATCAATTTCATGAAGGCAGGCATCGTTTATGCCGATGTGATCAATACAGTGAGTCGGAAATATAGTGAAGAGATCCAGACGCCTGAGTATGGTTATGGATTGGAAGGAATTTTAAGAAAGAGGAGTCAGGATCTCCATGGCATCTTGAATGGGGTCGATTACCAGGAATGGGATCCTTCTCATGACCCTCATCTCGCGGCCCATTATAGCGTCGGGGACCTCTCCGGAAAGCAGATCTGTAAAAAGGACCTTCTGAAGGAATTTGGTCTCCCTCCGTCTCTCGAAAATGTTCCCGTCTTAGGGGTAATCTCCCGGCTGGCGGATCAAAAGGGATTTGATCTCTTGGCCGAAATCATCGAGGATCTCTTCAGCCTCGATATTGGATTTGTCCTTTTGGGCACAGGGGAACAGAAATACCACGACCTCTTCACTCAGATGGGTCACAAATACCCTCGCAAGGCGGGGATCCGAATTGCCTACGATGATCGACTGGCTCATAAGATCGAAGGCGGTGCAGACATCTTCCTGATGCCCTCTAAATATGAGCCCTGCGGCCTCAACCAGATTTACAGTCTGAAATATGGGACGATTCCCGTTGTGCGAGCAACGGGAGGGCTTGAGGACACCATTGTTCCCTATGACCCGGCCACCCGCAAAGGGAATGGTTTTAAATTCGTTCGCTACGATGCCAGAGAATTCTTTCGGCAGATCAGGGAGGCCCTCCACACCTATCATCGACCCGATCACTGGAAACAGCTTCTCCACAATGCCATGACCGCAGATTTTTCCTGGCAGAGGTCGGCTGAATCCTATGTCGAGCTCTATCGAAAAGCGATGGAAAAGAGAGCAAAATTATCCCCCATTGCTAACGGGATAGGAAAAAACCCATAGAAGAATTCTGCTTTTTAGAAATTCTTCGCCGATAAGAGGAGAAGGCTGGTATGGGAAAAAGAAAATCTTTACTCTGGATCTTGGGGCCATTTTTCTTTTTCTTCATCTTCCTTCCGGCCCTCCTCAATGCCAAACCCATTCCCTTCAAAGATACAGTCCACCCCAGACTCGTCGAAACGGCAGAGCTTGCAGGGATCACCGACCATCCGTCTGTCCGAATCATTGATATGCGAACCTCCCTTCTCGACTATCTGAAAGGTCATATCCCGAATGCTGTTTATCTCTCTTTCGAAGTCCTTCAGGTTCCCAGAAATGGTATCCCTGCCCAGGCCCCGGATCGGATCACCATCGAAAAAACATTGGGAGAATTTTTAAGTATCTCGAACGATATGTGGGTGTGCCTCTACTCTGAAAAGTCGAATCCCAATGCTACCTATCTTGCATGGACCCTCGACTATTTAGGCCACAAGAGGGTCGTCCTGCTCGATGGCGGTTGGGAAAAATGGGTCTCTGAAAAACTTCCCACGCCCCAGGAATATCCCTCTCTTTCTCCCAAGAAATTTTTCGGGAAAGTCCTTGGAGAAACACTGGCTGAAAAGAAATGGGTGAGGAATCGATTGAATAGCCAGGAGGTGGTTATTGTTGATGCCCGGCTGCCCAAACAGTACAGCGGCGAAGAAGGAGAGGAGATCCGGCGAGGCCATATCCCCGGAGCCAGAAATATCTATTGGGAGTCAACCTTAGAAGGGGAAGAGTCAAGAGTGTGGAGGAGGAAGGAAGATCTGGAGAAACTCTTGACGGAATCGGGGGTGACGAAGGAGAAAGAGGTCGTCGTCCATTGTCGCACGGGCAGAGAAGCAAGTCACCTCTACTTCACCTTAAAGCATGTCCTTGGGTTTCCCAAGGTTCGTCTCTATCGAGGTTCTTGGGTGGAATGGTCTGCGGATAAGAGTATGCCTGTGAAGACCGGCATGGAACCTTAGTGGGGACTTCAAGACAAAACTTTGGTTCTTCCGGCTTTTGTGTGGGTGCTTTCGCCTTGTTACGAGTAACCCCCCTCTCGTCCCCCCTTAAATTAAGGGGGGACGAGGGGGTTAAGGGGAGGTTACCCGCTCAACACCCCGATGAAACCAAATTTCTGCTTGACAAAACTGCAGTTTTTATGCCATGTTTAAAATCCAATTTTATTTTGACATGCTCCATCGAAAAACGGACAGCAAGGCTAAGTGTAAATCTCTCAGGGAGAAGTGCTTATGATGTACAAGATCTTGTTATCGGGAATGATCTTGATCCTCTCTGCAGCCTGTCTGCCCCATCAGAATCTCCGTTCTGAGAAGAATCGGTCAGATCCTTTGGCCACGGTGGAGGAACAACCCTCCCTGTTTGCCCCATCCGAATTAGAGGCCTTCTTTGCATTCGACCCTCCACCCTTTCGAACGGAGGACGCCCCTCTCCCAACTGACCGATCCAGCAACGGGATTAACCTCAGCCGGCTTGAGCTCCCCATCAGCGACGAATCGAACGACGATTTTAATCTGGAGGTTCTCCCCGAAGAGCGTCCAAAGAAGGGGCCTGATTTTGATATCCCGATTGTCATGAACGAGAAAGTCGAGCATTTCATCCAATATTTTCAAACCGCAGCCAAAACTCGTTTTTCGAACTGGCTTGCCCGTTCCGAGAAGTACATCCCCTTCATGAGAAATGTCCTCAGGGAGAATGGACTTCCCGAAGATCTCGTCTATCTCGCCCTCATCGAGAGCGGGTTCAACCCCTATGCCTATTCGAGAAGCAAGGCTTCTGGACCCTGGCAGTTCATCTATTTGACCGGCAGGCGATATGGCCTGAAGGCCAATTGGTGGATTGATGAGCGAAGGGATCCTGAAAAATCGACGATTGCCGCGGCCAAATATCTCAAGGACCTCTATGATATGTTTGAGTGCTGGTACCTCGCGGCCGCCGGTTACAATGCGGGGGAATATAAGATCGCCACAGCGATGAAACGTTACCGAACAGAAGATTTCTGGGAGCTCACCAAATATCGTTTCCTGAAGCAGGAGACCAAGGACTATGTGCCTCAGATGATTGCAGCCGCCCTCATCGCAAAGGACCCGGAGGCTTATGGATTTACGGAGATCGAATATCAGGAACCGCTCCGGTACGAAAAGGTGAAAGTTCCTGCTTTGATGGACCTTCAACTCATTGCCAAGACCGCAGAGATCGCGGTTGAAGAACTCAAAGACCTCAACCCTGAACTGTTGAGGTGGTGTACCCCCGCCGATGACCCAGAATATGAGATCAAGATTCCTTATGGGAAGAGAGACGTTTTTCTCAAAAATTTTGAAACCCTCCAACCCATTGATAAGAGCCTGTTCAGAACCCACATCGTGAAAAAAGGGGAAACCCTCCCTCGCATTGCCCGTCTCTACCGGGTCGAGATCGATCCCCTTCTCGAAATCAATCGCATAAAGAAGACGAGCCGCCTTTTTCCAGGGATGAACCTTCTCATCCCGATTCCTAAATCTCAGGATGTAAAACCAACCGTCAAGCCAAAAAAGACCGATGGGGAGGCCCAGGATTCCAAGTCCCAAGAGATGATCTATATGATTAAGAAAGGGGATAGCCTGTGGAGTATTTCATCGGAGTTAGGAATTAACATCGGCGCCCTCAGCCGCTGGAATGACCTCCACCCAGAAAAAAAACTGATGCCTGGCGATAAACTCAAAATTAAATTCGGCTCGACCCATGCATTCGAAGAACCCTCCGGAGGAAAAAGATCAAAGGAAATCATCTATGTAGTCAAGCAAGGAGATACTCTCTGGAGCATTGCTAAAAAGCATAATCTGACCGTTTCGAACATTCGGGCTTGGAATGATCTCAACCGGAAAGACCAAATTCATCCCGCAGACCGCCTGAAGCTTCGAGTCGGAACGGTTAAACCTTCAACTTTAAATTGATCAGATCGCCCCGTCTAAAACCCATGGCGTGAAAGAATTGGAGAAGGTTTCAGTCATTCCAGGTGACAAGGTTCTCCAACGTTCTTCCGCATAATCTCTTCGCCTCTCTTCCAAAACCTTTTCGTCAATCTCCACGAGGGGTTCAAGGTCTCCTTTTTTAAAGGACCGGATGATCAAATTCTCCAAGGGGTTCACGACATTACTCTTTCTTCAAACCAACTGATCAAAGAAGAAAAATTTGTCAAGTCAAAATTATAGGAAATCCTAATCCCTCAGAAGTTATGGTCGGAGATCTATCTGAAGGACCGGGGTGGTCTCTCCCGAGAAAACTTGAACCTGCCTGCCGGTAGGCAGGGCGGCACCTTTGAGCGATGAACCATGGTGTAGATGCTCTTAAAATGATCCCCACAGCAACATTCCTCGATTGACCTATCTTCAATGATCCGCTTCTCAAGGTTTGGGAGGGGAGACTACCCCGTCCAATCAACCTCAGACTGAGGGATTATGGTGTCCAAATTTTTAACTTGACAAAAATCTTTTTTTTATGTATACAGTATACACTTTTCAGGTTTCCCAAGAAATTTGTTGCTTGCTGATAATTTATTTAAATCATTGAATAAAACAGATACAGGTCCTTCGTTCCCATTCAGTAAAGAAAGAACAAGATTAAATAGTCGCCAAAGATGAAAGGAGGGGATGATTTTTTTTGTTAAGGTTTCTTTTCACAGCCTAACTCGATTAAAGGAGGATGAGTATGTTACCAGGAATAAAAAAATATCCACATATTTTCAGCCCGATCCAGATTGGCAAGATCGAGATCAAGAACAGGATCAAGTACGCTTCCACCGAAACCAATTTCAATTATCGAGACGGTTATGTTTCAGACAAAGAAGTGGCCTATATGGAGGCTCAAGCCAGAGGGGGAGCAGGCATTGTGACTTCCCAGGGGGCCTATACCGAGTCAGGAGGCGAGGGAAAGGGCTACGTAGGAATGATGGCCATCTGGGATGATAAGTTCATTCCAGGTCTTAAGAAGATTGCCGATGTCATCAAGAAACATGACTCCGTCCCCTGCCTTCAACTCATGCACTGCGGCAGGGTTGGCGGGATCGAGCTTCCCTATACCGCTGGGCCCTCCAATGTTCCTCAAAAGCTCCCCATCTTCCGTCCTCCCAGGGAGATGACGAAAGAGGACGTTCACCAGTGCATCCAGGAACACATCGCAGGTGCCGTGAGGGCTGTGGAGGCGGGTTTTCAGATCATTGAGGTCTCTGGCATCGTGGGTTACCTCCTCTCCAATTTCATTTCTGCTTACACGAACAAGCGGACGGATGAATACGGTGGGGACATCCAGGGAAGAAGCCGATTCATGAAAGAGATCATCGAAGGGATTCGAAAAGCGATTCCCCCGGAGGTAGCCATTGGGATTCGTCTTTGTGGCGAAGAGTTGCTGGATGACCGGGGAGGCAATACCCCGGAGGAAAGCCTTGAGTCGATCAAGATTGCAGAGAAGGCAGGGATCGATTACTTGAGTGTTACGGCCGGATGGCAGGAATCCCCGGTCTCGGTCATTTCTCGAGATGTCCCCATGGGGAACTGGCTCTACATTGCCGAACGAATGAAGAAGAATATCAAAGTCCCTGTCAGCATGGCTTACCGTCTCTTCGTTCCTGAGATTCCTGAGAAGGCGATGGCCGATGGAAAACTCGATCTGTGGGAGATGTGCCGGCCCATGATTGCCGATCCCTTCCTGCCCAAGAAGATTATGGAGGATCGCCAGCAGGATATTATCCCCTGCATTGCCTGCAATGTCTGTTTGGCTCGTTTATTCAGGGATACAGAACTCTGCTGCACGGTTCGTCCTTCCCTCGGCCACGAGGGCGAGGTGGAGTGGGGTTTCTATGGATTCCAGAAATCGAAGATGAAGAAAAAGGTCATTGTCGTCGGGTCTGGGATTGCAGGACTTCAGGCGGCAGCCATTGCTGCGGAGAAGGGTCATAAGGTCACCGTCTATGAGAAGAACGATCACGTGGGCGGCCAGTTTGCTGCCGCAGCCCATGGTCCGTGGGGAGACAATGAATTCCAGCGGATGGTCAACTACCTGAAGGTCCAGTGTGATAAACAGGGTGCAAAGATCGTCCTCAATACCGCTGTCACGAAAGAACTTCTTGAGAAGGAAAAGGCGGACGCGGTGATCCTCGCCACGGGCGCCACTCCGGACAAATCGATTCCGGGCAGTGATAAACCCCATGTCGTTTCTCTGTTCGATGTCCTGGGCGGAAAGGTAAAACTGGGTGAGAAGGTTGTCATTGTGGGCGGTTCGGGGGCAGCCATTTCTACCGCCCTCTATATCATTGATAAGGGGAAACATACGGTCTCGATCGTCGATAAGCCGAAGAAATTTGGGACAGACGTCAATCCCTCCTATGTCTGGAGGTACATGAAGAAGCTGAAGGAAGGCAATGTCGTCCAGGTGACACAGAGCCTGGTGAAGGAGATCCGGGACAAAGAAGTGGTGGTGGAAGGCCCTGACAAAAAAGAAGCCACCCTCCCTGCGGACTCCGTGGTCCTTGCCAATCTTATCCCCAATCAAGAGATCGGCTATGGGAAATATGCAAAGGAAGTCTATATGATCGGGGATTCTGTTCTTGTGCGCAGAGGCACGGCCGCGATTCGAGACGGGTATAAGATGGGGATGCGGGTCGACTTCTTCCCCTATCAGACCTATCACCGCATTAAACATTAAAATTGTATCTCACGATTTACGAATGACGAATTTCGAGTAAAAAGGAGAAGCCTATGGTACCCCATGTCGTAGTTTCCAAATGCACGGGTTGCGGAACCTGTGTGAAGGAATGTCCGGAGCAGATCATTGGTTTAGTTAAGAATAGGGCTGCGATCTTGACCGATCTCTGTGTGGAGTGCGGGATTTGCGCCTTTGTCTGTCCCTTTGTCGCCATCGTCAATGAAGTTCCCTACGGCGGGTATGAAACAGGGATGACCACCTATTTTTCAAAGCGATAAAGGGCCCTTTGGGATCTGACTGTGTTTCATCGCTCAGAGGGAATACCAGATTCTTTTGATTTCTAATCTCCAGGGTGGACTCAGTCTCCCTGGAAAAAGACAGGAGGAATTCTATGAGAGTGAATAAGATTGATCACATCTGTATTGCGGTAAAGGACCTCGATGCAGCACGAAAGGTTTGGGAGCCGATCCTTGGGAAAACAAAGCCTGATGATCCTTACATCGATGAGCCTGAGAAGATCAAGGTAGCAAGATACTGGTTGGGGGAAGTCGGATTCGAGCTGATGGAATCGACAACGCCTGACGGTGATGTGGCTAAGTTTATCGAGAAGAAGGGCGAGGGCGTCATGATTATCGGACTGAACGTTGACAGTACAGAGGCAGCGATGAACGAATTGAAGGCGAAAGACTACCCGTTCATCGGCGGGCTGAGACCCTTCAGGGGCTGCAAATTCGCTTTCGTTCATCCCAAGAAAGTCAATGGGGTCCTTCTTGAGCTCATCGATTATCCCTGGAATGAGTTTAAGAAAAAATAATTTTGTTGAATTTGATCCTACGACTGCACCAACCCCGCTCTTCAGAGGGAGGATAAAGACGCGCTCAGGATCAACCCTGAACGTTCGACTGAGCCTTCGGCTCGAGCTCAGGCCGAGCTCACGCCGAAGTCAAACTCTCGGGTCCCTGGAGAGAGCCGAAGGGTTGATTTCATCAATGAATAAATGCATAGAAAGGCACTCTTCATTTTTGAGAGTGCCTTTTTTGTCGATCTTACCATTAAAAGAATCTAACAATAACAGCCGACAAAAAATTCAACAAAAAATCCTTGACAATACAGCCAATTATTGGTATTTGGAACGTTAACCCTTGGAACGGCAAAGAGAGAGATCTGACTCTGACAGAGCAAAGGAGGTGAGAACAGAAGAGGAGAGTTTAGGAATTTTTCAAAAATCATCGATGGCCTATTCCATTTGTAAGGAGGGAAATTATGAAGAGATTCAAGGTTTTTTTAAGCGAAGATGAAATCCCGAAGCAATGGTATAATATTCAGCCCGACTTACCAACTCCCCTTCAGCCACCCCTTCATCCTGGAACGGGAAAACCGATTGGTCCTGAGGATCTTGCTCCTGTCTTTCCGATGAATCTCATTGAACAGGAGGTGAGTCAGCAACGGTGGATCGATATTCCTCCAGAGGTCATGGAGAAACTTCTCATCTGGAGGCCGACTCCTCTTCATCGCGCCTACGCCCTTGAGAAGGCCCTCGGAACACCGGCGAGAATCTATTATAAAAATGAGGGGGTGAGCCCTCCAGGAAGCCATAAACCGAACACAGCGATTGCTCAGGCCTATTACAACAAGATCTTTGGAATTAAACGGATCGCTACCGAGACCGGTGCGGGACAATGGGGAAGCGCACTCAGCTTTGCTTGCTGTCTCTTTGGTTTGGAGTGCAAGGTCTACATGGTCAGAATCAGCTATGATCAAAAACCCTATCGTCGCATCATGATGAACACGTGGGGAGCAAACTGTGTCCCCAGTCCGAGCAAAGACACCCATGCAGGAAGAAAGGTTCTCGAAGAGCACCCGGACTCTCCCGGAAGCCTCGGAATCGCCATCAGCGAAGCCATTGAGGATGCCGTCACCTCCAAAGACACGCGATACTCCTTGGGAAGCGTCCTGAACCATGTGATGATGCATCAAACGATCATTGGGCTTGAGGCCAAGAAACAATTAGAGAAATTTGGGGAGAAGAAAGTTGATATTGTGACCGGTTGCGTGGGCGGGGGAAGTAACTTTGCTGGTCTTGCCTTCCCCTTTGTCCTGGACAAAATCAACGGCGCCAATATCACGATCATTCCAGCAGAGCCAACATCCTGCCCGACCATGACCCGAGCACCCTTTGCCTATGATTTCGGTGATACCGCCGCCACAACCCCCCTGCTTGCCATGCACAGTCTTGGACATACCTTCATCCCAGCTCCTATCCATGCGGGAGGGCTACGGTATCATGGCCTCGCCCCTCTCGTGAGTCAATTGATCGTAGAGGGGTTGCTTGAGCCTCGGGCCTATAACCAGTTGGAGTGTTATGCCAATGCCGTCTTCTGGGCGAGAACCGAAGGTTTCATCCCTGCTCCTGAAACCAGTCATGCCATCTCGGTTGTCATCGAAGAGGCAAAGAAGGCGAAAGAGGAGGGGAAGGAAAAAGTCATCCTTCTTAACTGGAGCGGCCATGGTCTCATGGATCTGGGTGGTTATGATTCCTATTTCAGCGGCAAACTCGTCGACTACGTACTCCCAGAGGATGAGATGAGGAAATCCCTTAAGTCCATTGAAGGGTTGCCGAAGCCAGCGGCATTAAAAAAGGGAAAACCTATTTAGTCTTCAATGAAATCCTGCGGGCCCTTCAAGGCCCGTAGGATTTTTTGTTCAATGGGCTTGTGCCAAATTCCTCAAAGTCTGCCAAAGCGTCCATGATTGAAGAATATGATGCCCTCATCATCTACTGTCCTCAATTAGGCAACGAAATCCCGTTCGGATACTGTCGCACCGTTAACGAAGACCTCCCATGTCGAAAAATCAGGGTCTGCTGGGAATTCAGGATAGAAATATCAAAATTCCTCAGTGAGCACTATTCATTCGATCAGATCGGACGTGCCTTTGCACCCCCGACCAAGACGAGGCTCGAAACGATTCTCGAACTCGTCGAAAACGCCAAAAAAACAAAGGACGGAGGGGAATGACCAAATGCTGATCTCTGAAAGGTTAACAAAGATAAAACCCTCTGGGGTGCGACGAATTTTTGACCTCGCCCGGCAGATGAAAGACCCCATCAATCTGAGTATTGGGGAGCCTGACTTCGACATCCCCGAACCCTTAAAGGAGGAAGGGATTGAATGGATCAAGAGGGGGTTTAATAAATACACGCCTACCCAGGGCATCCCTGAACTGCGCGAGAAGATCGCTCTCCATCTCAAAAAGAAAGGGATTCAATTTGAAGAAGTCATGGTAACCGCTGGAGTGACTGGAGGGCTGCTCCTGGCCAGCCTGGCCCTCATCAATCCAGGGGACGAGATCATCATCCCTGACCCTTATTTTGTCATGTATGAATATCAGGTTCTTCTCATGGGAGGAACCCCTGTCTTTGTCGATACCTATCCTGACTTCCGCTTGAGGGAGAAGGACTTTGTCAAGAAAATATCGAGGAGGACAAAGTTCATCATCATCAATAGCCCGAATAACCCAACCGGAACGGTCTACCCCAAAGAAGACTTGATGATGGTTGCAAAGATTGCTCGAGAGAGAGACCTCCTCGTTCTTTCAGACGACATCTACGATAACTTCGATTTTGATCAAACCACCTGTCCTTGCATGGGACAACTCTACGAAAAGACCATCACCTTCGGGGGTTTCTCAAAAGGCTGGGCCATGACCGGGTGGAGGTTGGGCTATGTGGCAGGTCCCCGGGAGATCATCCAGCAGATGATCACCCTACAGCAATATACGTTCTCAAGCGTCAGTTCGTTTGCTCAAAAGGCAGCCCTCAAGGCCTTAGACTATCCTGTGGATCATTACATTGAGCAATACAAAAAGAAGCGGGACCTCATCTATCAGAGTCTTAAAGGAAAGTATCGTGTCCAGAAACCAGGGGGAGCTTTTTATATCTTTCCGGAGGTCCCGGGAGGAGACGGAGAGATCTTTGTCGAAAAAGCAATTCAACAAAACCTGTTTGTCATACCCGGCAGTGTCTTTTCCAAGAGGAATACCCATATCCGGATCTCTTTTGCAGCCCCTGAGGATACTCTTCTAAGAGGAATTGAGGTCCTCAATCGAATCGGTTAAAATTTATACAAATTGAAAATCTCCAGGTGAAAAGCATCGATGCAGAATGATTCAGGACTTGTTTGCGAAATCATTGAAAAGCATGGTTATCAAAGGGCTTCCCTGATTGGTATTCTTCAGGATATTCAGGCAGAAATGAACTATCTTCCTCGCAAGGCATTGGTTCAGGTGGCCAGAGACCTTGATATCCCCCTTACAAGCATTTACGAAGTGGCCACTTTCTATAAGGCCTTCAGCCTTGAGCCCAAGGGGAAACATACCATTCAGGTATGTCTGGGAACAGCGTGCCATGTACGAGGAGGCGCCAGAGTTCTCGACTATCTTGAGAACCGGCTGGAAGTGAAATCCGGAGGAACCACGAAAGACCTATCTTTCAGTCTCGATAGTGTCAACTGTCTGGGGGCCTGTGCCTTGGGACCCATGATGGTGATCGATAAAAAATATTACGGAAAAATAAATACCGGTAAGATTGAATCCATTTTGGAAAAATATCAACCCTTCGGCTCTCTCCGGTAGGGACCGGAGAGTTTGACTTCGGCGTGAGCCCTCGGCCTGAGCTCGGGCCGAAGGCTCAGTCGAGCGCTCAGGGTTGATGCTGAGCGCGCCTTTATCCCCGCTCTCAAGAGCAGGGATTGGACGCTGTCGAAGGATCAATAATCTCCTGTTATGAGTCCTCTCCTCTCAAGCATTTCAGATCTTCGAAGGCTTCGTCAGTCCCTGAAAGAATCAAGAGACGGAAATAAGCCGTGTATCACGATCTGTGCGGGTACCGGTTGTCAGGCAACCGGTGCCTCAGAAGTGGTGGAAAGATTCAGACAAGAGATCAAGGACCGTCATCTGGAAGACAAGATAGGGGTGCGAGCCAGTGGATGCCACGGCTTTTGTGAAAGAGGACCCCTGGTGGTCATCCGGCCTGAAATGATTTGCTACATGAATGTTGAGAGCACCGATGTTTTGCAGATTCTTTCCGATACCGTCCTCGGGGGGAAGGTGATCGACCGTCTCCTCTACCAGGACCCTCTGACCAAGGAGAAGATCGTCCGCGAACAAAACATTCCATTTTACAAATTCCAGCGGAGGATCGTCTTTGGCAGAAACGGAGAGATCGATCCCACCCAGATCGATGACTCCATTGCTATCGGCGGTTACCAGGGGCTGGAAAAGGTCCTATCCGAAATGGAGCCGGAGGACGTTATTGAAACCATCAAAAAATCCGGCCTGAGAGGTCGGGGGGGTGGAGGGTTTCTCACCGGCACAAAATGGGAGGTTTGCCGAAAAGCAACCGGGAGAGAAAAGTTTGTCATTTGTAATGCCGATGAAGGAGACCCTGGCGCTTACATGGACCGTTCTCTCTTGGAGGGAAATCCCCACAGTGTTATTGAGGGAATGCTTATTGGAGCCTATGCGATAGGCTCCGAAGAAGGGTACGTTTATGTGCGAAACGAGTATCCTCTCGCCGTTACAAATCTCAGCCGTGCAATCGATCAGGCGAAGGAATACGGTCTTCTCGGGAAAAATATTCTCGGGTCAGGGATGACGTTTGTCCTCAAGGTTAGTCGTGGTGGAGGGGCCTTTGTGTGTGGCGAATCGACCGCTCTGATGGCGTCTCTGGAAGGAAAGGTCGGGGAACCCCGGGCCAAATATATTCATACCGTCGAGCACGGGCTCTGGGACCAACCCAGCAACCTTAATAATGTCGAGACATGGGCGAACATCCCGATCATCATCAACCGGGGGGTAAATTGGTATACTTCCATCGGGACATCCGGGTCAAAAGGAACCAAGATTTTTTCTCTCGTCGGGAAGATTAACAACACAGGCCTGGTTGAAGTCCCGATGGGAATTACGCTGCGTCAGATCGTTTTCGATATCGGCGGAGGAATCCCTGAGGGAAAGCGTTTCAAGGCGATCCAGACAGGAGGCCCTTCCGGCGGCTGTATTCCTGAAAGCCTT
>DATIGG010000508.1:0-6688 GCA_035454825.1 Thermodesulfobacteriota bacterium
GCAGGTTTTTCGAGGAGGTCTTCCACATGGGTCCGGCAGGCCAATACCACACTGCCATTGACCTTCATGGCACAGGAACCACAAACGGCTCCCCGGCAGGAATAACGGAAGGATAGGGTTCCATCCTGCTCGTCCTGAACCCGGAGCAATGCTTCCAGTAAATTCATTCCCTTTCTTGATTCCAGGGAAAAGGTTTCAATCCAGTATGGGGGCTCCCGCTCAGCCTGAAATCGCCTAATTTTCAGTGTCAGTAAATAAGGCTTCATCCGTTCAGTAAGTTCTTTCTTTCGGTGGATACTTTGTGATCGTTACACCTTTATACTCAAGCCTGGGTCCCTCCGCTATTTTGTAGGCAAGGGTGTGGCGAAGCCAGTGCTCATCATCTCGATTGGGAAAGTCCAGCCGAAAATGGGACCCCCGGCTCTCCCTTCGCGCCAGGGCACCCTCCGCAATCACTCCAGCCACATGGAGCATTCCTTCCAGGTCAAGGTACTGAATCAGCTCATTGTTAAAGGCAAGGCTCTTTTGCTTCACCTCAACTCTTCGGATCCTTTCCTTCAATTCACTCACTTTTTCCCTTTCCATAAGGAGATCTGACTCGTTTCGAAAGATTCCGACCCGTGACATCATCGTAGATTTCAATTCATCTCTGACCTGGAAACAACGTTCCTTCCCTTTTTGTTCAAGGATTTCATCCAGGTGAGATTCAAATCCTTTCAAATGAACCCGGAAGGCCAGTCGGTTTGAATCTTCTCTCTGTTTTGCAACCCATTGAGCAGCTTTTCTTCCAGCCCTTGCTCCGAAGACGATCGTTTCCAGAAGCGAATTTCCGCCCAACCGGTTTGCTCCGTGGACACTGACGCAGGCACACTCTCCAGCAGCAAAAAGGCCAGGGAGAGGGGTTTCTCCGTCCACGTTTGTGGCAATCCCTCCCATCGAGTAATGTTGGGCCGGCTGAATGGGGATAGGATGTAAAACTGGGTCCACTCCTGCAAAGTCTATGGCAATCTGGCGGATCCCGGGGAGTCGATCCGTGATCTTTTCTTTACCTAAATGCCGAAGATCGAGGTGAACATATTCACCTTCAAAACCTCGCCCTTCATTAATCTCTGTCTGAATTCCCCTGGCCACAATATCCCGCGGACCAAGTTCCATGAGTTTCGGGGCGTAACGCTCCATGAAACGTTCGGCCTTCGCATTGAAGAGATAACCGCCTTCTCCCCTGGCTGCCTCTGTGATCAGGATGTTTGTCCCGTAGAGGCTGGTGGGATGAAATTGAACAAATTCCAAATCTTCAAGGGGAACCCCCGCGCAATAAGCCAGATAACAGCCGCTTCCGGTGTTGATCACAGCATTGGTTGATCGAAGATAGATTCGACCATAGCCTCCGGTTGCAAGGACAACAGCTTTTGCGGCGATTGGAGCGATTTTTCCTTCGAAGAGATGAAGACCCAGGATGCCAACGCATCTTCGATCCCCCACAACCAATGATGCGGCATACCACTCCTCATACACAGGAATTCGAAGACCAACCGCTTGCTCATAAAGGACATGAAGGAGGTTATGTCCTGTCCTGTCCGCTGCATAAGCCGTTCGTGGAAAGCCTGCCCCTCCGAAAGGCCTCTGAGCGATCTTTCCAGCATCCGTCCGCGAGAAGAGTGTTCCCCAATGCTCCATCTCAAGGACCCGTTCAACTCCCTCTCGACACATGATCTCAGCAGCGTCCTGGTCAGCCAGATAGTCGCTTCCTTTAATGGTATCGAAGGAATGATTTTCCCAGGTATCTTGCACAGGAGCAGGCGCATTCCCCAGAGCAGCGTTGATACCCCCCTGGGCTGCCACAGAATGCGACCGCAGAGGATGAACCTTCGAAAGGACGGCCACATCGCAACCAGCCCTTTTGGCTTCAATGGCTGCTCTTAACCCCGCCAGTCCCCCGCCAATAACAAGAACATCGTGAGAAAGGAGTTCCATTGGATCTCAGGAATCCCTTGCCTCATCCCTTTCCCCATTGAGAAGAGGGCAAGGGGGGCAGCCTTCCGGCCATAGCCGGAACAGAGCCGCAAAAGGATGAACAAAGAATATTAAAAAAAATAGATATACGATAAAACAAACAACCCAATACCCACGATGGAAGAGGCCCAGAACAAAATATTCTCCCGTCTCATCATTCCAAGATCGATCAGAAAGAGTCGAAGCCCGTAAAAAGCATGGAAGGTAAAAAGAAGGAGCAATAGAACGTCAAGGGTTCGATTTTCATGAAGACCAGGAAGCCAGGAAATTCCTGTAATTTTTCCTGTTAATGAATATCCGGATAGGATTTTTAACCCTACAAGGACGAGAAGCAATGGCCCGCTGAATCGAATAAAATAGTAAGAAAACATAGGATGTCCTCTCAAGAGGGTACAAGGATTCGAGGGTTCAGGGGGCCGAGTGTTTCAATAATTGTTATCACGATGTTCACAAATTTCTCTTATTATCATTTCACTTGAACCCTTGACCGCTTGAATCCTGGGCCCCTTACATGAAAATTCTATGTTCAGAGGGTAGCTCTTTGGCGAAGAGGTTTCAATAGAAAATCAAGGGCATCGAGAATATTCGGTACGACCACATCCGCCTTCCTTAAAGCCTCGCCGGCAGCTCCTTCTTTGCTCAAGACACAAATCCCTAACCCTGCCTGTTCAATCATGGGAGCATCATCCATCCCATTTCCGATGGTCACCGTATGCTCTCTTCCTAATCGATTCAGTAACTCCAATTTTCGTTGCGAGGCCTCTCCTTCTGTTGGATAGATCACTTCTGCTTTAACCTTTTTCAAGGATTCCTCAATGACCTCTTTCTCTCCTTTCGATAAGATGAAGATCTTCGTCCGCTTGGAGAGAAGATTGATCTTATCTTTTGCCTTAGGATGGATACGACGGTCACACGCAAGGGTTCCCTCAAAGTCGATTAGGATGAACTCGATCTCTAACGGGTCTTTCCCGGGTCTCTGGATCGTAATCATTTTCCCCTTTCCTTCTCCAAAGGGTATCGTTGACGCATCACTTCGTAAAGAATCATTCCTCCGGACACGGAGGCATTAAAAGAAGATATAGGGCCTTTCATCGGAATCGAAAAGAGCCGGTCACATTTCTTCTTGACCAGAGGCCTGATCCCTTTTCCTTCCGAGCCGATGACGATAGCGAGATCGGTGGCGAGGTCAACTTGGTAAATCAGGTCTTTTGCGTCTCCTGCAGCCCCATAGACCCAAACCCCTTCTTTCTTCAATAGATCGATGGTATTGGCAATATTAATCACTCTGACAACTGGCAGGTGAGCCGCGGCCCCTGCAGAGGCTTTAACCACGGTCGCAGTAATTCCTACGGCTCGATCTTTTGGGATAAACATCCCATGGGCTCCGCATCCGACAGCCGTCCGGATGAGAGACCCGAAATTTTGGGGATCCTGGATCCCGTCCAGAACGAGGAAAAGGGCTTTCGTTCCTCCCTTCTTCCAGCGGGACAACACATCTCCGATGTCTGCATAGGGGCGTTCCTGAACCCAACCCACAATATTTTGGTGGAGACCTCCTTTGGCCATTCGGTCGAGGTCTTCCTGGGTGCTAAAAGTGATAGAAACTCTTTTTTGACGGGCCAAATCAATCATCGCCTGGAGCCTCGGGTGAGGTTTTTTTGTGCCAAGAAAGATTCTTTCAAATTGGAGGGTTGATGATTTTAAGGCTTCTTCGACAGGGTGAATCCCATAAATGAGTTGAGCCATGAAGTCTGATTACGAGATGTCCTCGATGATTTTCTGAACCGCCTCCAGGGGATCCTTTGCTTCTTTGATGGGTCGACCGATCACGAGATAGTCTGCTCCTGCAGCAACAGCCTCTTTTGGAGAGAGGGTCCTTTTCTGGTCATCGCTCTTACTGGAAGGCATACGGATGCCTGGGGTGACGATCAAGAATTTATCTCCGCAATTCTGCCGGATGATGCTGATCTCTTGAGGAGAGGCCACCACTCCGTCGATACCCGCCTTCATTGCAAGGGAAGCGAGGCGGCCCACCTGTTCAGGGATAGGACCTTGAATCCCTACTTCTTCGATGGACTTTTGATCCATGCTCGTCAGGATTGTGACCGCTAAAATGAGCGGTTTAGAAATGCTCAGGGTTTTCGCAACGGCCCGTGAGGCCTCAACTGTCTTCTTCATCATCTCAAATCCGCCCATCGCATGGAGATTGAACATGGTGACATTGTGCTTGGTCGCCTCCTCCCCTGCCTTCGCCACCGTATTCGGAATATCGTGAAATTTCAAATCGAGAAAAACCTTCTGCCCCTTCTGGAGGATCATGTCGATGACCTTTGGACCGGCATGGGTGAAGAGCTGTTTTCCGACCTTAAACATCCCCACCTCGTTCTTGAGAAGTTAGACCCACTGCTGGGCCTCTGAGAAATGCTCCACATCCAGGGCAAAGATAATCTTTTCCTTAGGGTCACTCATAACAATACTCCATGAATGAAGATAGCCTATCATATAAAGATTACTGGGAGACTGTCAATAGATAATTTCCACAAATAATTTCCTCCGGTCTATCGTTCAAAAGTGCCGCGCCGGATTACCCCGATCCTGGGATAGGTCCTCTGCCATGAACGAGGGCGCAATCGGCTGGGAACAAGGACTGAAATAAATGTTCCCGAAAAATGGTTAAATCAAAGAAATCTAACTGAAATCGAATTTAAAAAATCTTGACTTCTGGGAAGAGAAATGCTAATGATAATAAAAATTATTTTCATCAGTAATGTAAATAATATTTTTTTTCATACTTGAAAGTGGTGGGTCGAACCCGGGAAAGAATCCGTGGATCAAGAGGGGGGAGAGGGAGGTGAGGTCGCGTCCAGAAAGGGAAAACGGGAGCGTTTTTGAGTCACCCATTCCATCGTTCTATCAGAAAGAAATGTGAGAGCAACAAGAGTCTGAGATGAAAGTGAAGAGGTATTTTAAGAGATCTGATGGGGAATCGACTGCCCTTGAGTTAACTTTAGCCAAAAGGCTCAAAGCGGAGATGGACGGGTTTACCCCCCGGCAAAGAGGTCTGGCCGAATTCATCCTGCAAAACCCTGAAAGCCTCGCCTTTCTGACCATTACGGATTTGGCAAGGAAGGTGGGTGTGTCGGAAGCAACGGTCACTCGGTTCTGCGGCATCCTTGGTTACAATGGATACGCGCACCTTTGCCGAGAGGTCCAGCAGGCGATTCAGTCCGAATTGAGCATGGTCGGAAGATTCCAATTAGTGCGCTCGATGGGACACCAATCGGTTGATCCGCATTCTCCCTCAGTCTTTGAGCGGGTCCTGTCGAACGAGATTGAGAATTTGATGAACCTCACCCGAAATATTCGGACCGTCGAGTTTTATCGGTGTATCGACCTCATGGCGGCTGCCGATCAGATCTGCATTGTGGGAGCCATGGCTTCGATCTCCTTGGCAAATTACTTCGCCTATATGCTGGAGAAGATTTTCCCTCGTGTGGCCGTCCTGCATGGCCATGGAGGCACGGCTTCGGCTGTTTGCAACAGCCTGACCCGACGTTCCATCGTCTTCTTGATCGTTTTCCCGCGATATCCGAGGGTTACACTTGAACTTGGACAATTGGCCACGCAGAGAGGAGCACAGCTCATTGCCATTACGAACAGTCCTGTTTCACCCGTGGTCCCCTTGGCAACCATTACCTTTTTGATACCGGTCGGGATTGTTTCTTTTGTTGACGCCTATGCTGCGCCGATCGCCTTCATCAATGCCCTGGTCACTGGACTGAGCGAACGCAGCCCGAAGGCGACCCAGCGGTCCCTTAATGTCTTTGACGAATATGTTTCCCGCGAAGGTCTTTTCGTAGGGTCAGATAGCAAGAAAAGAGTGAGACGAGGTGAATCTTTTGAACGAGGAATTTAAAATAGGTTCCATTAGAAATCTGGATAGCCTAAACCGTTTCGAAAATAGAAAGGAGGATCCTATGAGGTTCAAAAAATGTTTGTTCACGTTTTTGATTGGAACCATGGTTGCCTTGATGTCCTTTAGCCCCACCCTGGCGGCCAACACACTCGACAAAATCAAGGAGCGGGGCGAAATTGTGATCGGGGTGAAGGCAGACTACCGACCCTATGGTTACCTTGATGAATCAGGCAAGAATGTCGGGATGGAAATTGATATGGCGCAGGATTTGGCAAAACATCTTAAGGTCAAATTGAAATTTGTTAATGTTCAAACCGCGCAACGCAATGAATTTTTGATTCAAGGTAAAATAGATTTAATCCTTGCGACCATGTCAGAAAATCCTCAAAGGAGGGCGGTCCTGGGTGTTATCGATCCAGGCTACTATGCCGGTGGCACAAATGTTTTAACCAAGAGATCGAATCATTTCACTAAATGGGAGCAATTGCGTGGCAAAAAAGTTTGTGCGACTCAGGGCGCGTATTACAACAAAAGAGTGGCCGAGCTATACGGCGTCGAGATCGTCGCTTTTCCAGGGGTAGCAGAAGCTTTGACAGATTTGGCCAATGGCAACTGTGTGGCTTTTCTCCAGGATAGTACGTTGATCATAGGAATGCTCTCTGACCCGAAATGGAAGGAGTATGAATCGCCAATGCCGACTGAAGATGAAAAATCTTGGCACCTCGCTGTGCCCAAGGATGAACTTAACGGCCCCTATGG
>DATIGG010000509.1:0-4473 GCA_035454825.1 Thermodesulfobacteriota bacterium
TAGGCGCCCGCCATACCATCGCCATAGACAAAGCTATGTTCCAAAGCTTCCGCGATACGGCCCAGGAGAGTCGCAGCAGGCTTTTCTTTTGCTATGACATCTTGCTCTTGGCGATGAAGCTTGGTAGCTATTTCGGCGATAATCTCTCGGTCAACGTAGTCAGCGTGAAGTCTGTCGGAGATTTGTCTCCCCACTTCCGGCGCTCCGCTTCCCAATTGACCCCGAATCGTTACGATAGACATTCACTCTCTCCTCTTATAGATCGTATTTATGAGCCCATTACATTTGAGGATGTGAATACGAACCATATCCCCGTTGCCAGTTTTTGTAATATACACTCCCTGGTCCCCGAAGAGCTCCTCTCCTTTCTCACAGATATCAACCAAAGGACCCACTACGACCAGAAGCGATCCTCTGTCTGCTCGTCCCCTTGGAATTCGCGGAAATCAGTGACTTTTTCATTCGCAAGCCGCCATACATGCACCTCCGGGAACACCGCGGAGCGACCGTTGCGTTCAACGTTGCGTCTTCATTCCAACCCACATATTGCCGGCCCACAACTTCTTAGGACCACTTCTTCCCGAGCTTTTCAAGGCCTGCCCGCTCTAATTCTTCCGGGGTCATGGCAATATGAAATTGGACTTCAGCATTGAATGATAGGAACCATGGTTCCGCAAATTTTGGCACTTCCGATGAGTCATTGATGTTGATGATCATGATGGCCCCACGCCTGCCGTCATACTCGGTGAAGTAGACGGCTTCGGCCTTTGTTGCTTCGAGAATTTGTTTCATCTTGCTCCCTGCACTACCGTCTCGAACAGCAGCGTTGAACTCTTCGTGAGGGATCCTCACATGCAGAAGCATTCGCATTGTGGTCTCCTTTCATATCGGATAAATTTGTATACAGTAATTCTATTCAAAGAACAGCCATGCGTAAATAAGGTGAACACTGTATTTTATGAAGAAAAAAACTGTATTTTGAGGCCAACAGGCTCCAGGGGTTAAGCCAAATCATTAGGTCTTTTGGGTCTTCAAAAAGCGAGACTATCTTGCCAAGATGGTTTCCCGCCAATGGAGATCGAAAACAGCGGGTAGAGTTTTCAGAGTGTGAGTTTTCAAGGCTCCGGAGCCAAAGGGTTGACCCTGACTTCATCCCGGGTTATCAATTCGAGCAAAGAGGACTGAAACGGATGGAGTTGGAACTTATCGGACAGGCCAGAGGCAATTCAAACCAAGAGGGGATGTCCTTCCGTAATGTGGATTGACGAAAGAGTGATGATCCGGGTCGCTCCTTTCGGGATGGACCTGGTGTTGAATCTCTACTCGCTGGCTGCACCCCTCCTGCTCATCGAGCTCAAGGCCAATCCCGTCGAATTAGGGCTCATCGGAAGCATTACATCAGCGGTCCACATGGTCCTGGCTCACCGCATGGGCCCTTATTCCGACCGTTTCGGGCGCCGCCGTCTCATCCTGATCGCTCCCCTGCTCCTGGCTTCGTCGTGTCTGATCGCAGTGACCACAGGCCAGGTTAAGGTGGTTCTGATGTTATCGGCAATCAACGGTCTCTGCCTATCCCTCTTTTGGCCTCCGTTTCAGGCCTGGGTCGCCGAGCGTCAGAACGGATCGGGCCTTGCAAAAGACATTGGCACGTTGAATCTCGCCTGGACCTTGGCCTATTGCGTGGGCCCCATCATTTCGGGATTTCTTTTCAACGTGCAGGTGAAGCTGCCTTTCTTCTTCGCTGCGTGCATGGCCATCCTGCTTTTCCTCCTGAGTTATGGATCCATTCATGATCAGAGGGGGATAAGCCGGGAGAAACAAAGCCCCCGGCATGTGGAAATCCCGAACAGGCAGAAACACTTTCTTTACATCGCCTGGATTGCCAACTTCATGTCTTGGTTCCTCCTTGCAAACGCACGATACCAGTTTCCCAAGCTGGCCAGGGAGCTGGGAATGAGTCCACAAGTCGTCGGGATTCTCATCGGCTGTCTTGGTTTCTCTCTCTTTTTCGGTTTCTTTGTTCTCCGGGCAAGCCTGCTTTGGCATTTTCGAAAGCGTTACCTGTTCGGAGCCCAGGCTCTCGGAGCGGCGGGAGTCCTGACGCTTTCCTTTGCCAGCCAAACCTTCTGGTTTGGTCTGGCTCTCGCCTTGATCGGCATTTCCGCAAGCGTTACTTATTACTCCAGCTTGCTCTATGCCATTCAGTTTTCTGTCGAAAAAGGAAGGGGTACAGGCTGGCACGAATCCATTTTAAGCTTCGGGGCACTGCTGGGCCCCATGATCGGGGGGATTGCCGCATATTATGCCGGCCTCCGGGCCCCTTATTGGGTCTGCTTCTTCGTCCTCCTTGCCGCAATCCTCGCAGAGGGACTCCTCCTCCCGAGAAGAAGCCTCCCAGACAAGCAGGAGTCTATTTCCTAAAAATTCTCCCTAATGATTTCTTCATTGCTGAATACGGTCAGGAAGTACTCCACAGCCCCAGAATTCGGATCCCCGTCAAGAAATTGAATATAGCTTGCCAAAACGGAAGCCCACTCAACAGGGCGGAGAATGGTAGATATGATTTTCAGATAATCACTTTTCAGGACTTCAAAAACGCTGTAGCCATAGCAGCCATCGGAACCCCAGAAAAATGAGTTTCGGCTTGCCTGAGATCTTCAGCCTTTGTCCAATCAAATATTCCGGACTCTCCGATCGATTACCGTCAGCGAATTCCCTTCACTGCCTCATACACCTCCCGAGAGCTATCGACGGGGATATGCCCGTATTTCTCGCCATGATAATTGTAGTAGTTAAATGCGGGACCTTCGACAATCGTCTGTCCTCCGCTGCTGATCCCATAGTGGTCCGATTTATAAATCTTCCCGCCCTCTAAACCAGTCACCCATTCCTGCTCGCCCCGCATATAGGTTGAGAATTTATAACTCGTAAAATCACTGCTTTTCATCCGGTTCTGGTGGCCGGCGAGGCTTGAGGCGCGCATCTCCTGAGAATACCGATACATCATCGATGACGTTTCTTTCATCTTCTCTCTTACCTTCGCCATTCCCTCCTGGACATATTTCGACGCCCATTCCTGATTGATCCGGAAGCTTTCCGCCATCTGAATGAGAGAAGGAAGGTATCGGGGGAACTGGGATTGAGGCGCCCAAAAACCCATGGGAATGATACCCCACTGTCCGGCGTTGTCCGGGGGACCGCCCACCACATCGTAGTAGCCAATACAGGGCACACCCTTCCTGTTTGTGTAGGAGATCAAGGCGGTCTCCGCATCCACCTGCTTATTAAGAAAACTGGGGCCTTGCATAGCCACCGACGGATGGACATGACGTTCCAGCACCTTGTGGTGGCTGGAACCCATGTGCCTCGCAGCCACAATGAGGGCATCGATGGGCCGCATATACTCGTAGTGAAGGCCCGGCATTTTGGAGCTGTCAAAGTAAGGGATCCGAGATCGCGCGACAAAACCCACCGTGGTAAAGATAAAACCCGCATTCTCGTCAGGAGATGAGCAGACGGCTGCCCCCTTGGCGGCAACGAGATTCCAACCGTCAGGGACCAGGAGCCGACACGTGTTGTCCTGTGCCGAAACCTCTCTCATTGGCGGTACCGTCGGTTCTTCCCCCTTTGCCTGAGAGGCACGCGTTCGATAGGCCTGGTCATCGAGGAGTGTAATGTTTGCAATGGTGGTGAGAAGAGTTGGCACCATCTCCTTGAATTGCTTTGCTGGCGCCTCATAACCGAATACGACCGCCGCGGGGCGCTTGATATTGAAAGAGTATTTCCCTTCGATGAGAATACCCTTTGGGCCGCTCCGCTGGTATTTCACAACGGTATGCATCCGATCCTGACTGCTTCTGGCCTCAAGTATCTTAATGTCCGGTATCTGCTTGCTGATGTTATTTAAGGTGCTACCTGCAAAGGTCACGGAATCGTGCTTTGGATCGACGCTCTCCAGAAAAAGCATGCTCACATAGCACAGGTCCTTCTGGTCCGTGATAAAAACCATTTTGCCATTAGGGTATCTTTGGGTGCCCACCTTCCATCCCTTAGGCCTGTAAAGCCCAAAGTTGCCATCGTCTGTCACATAATAGTCATAATTAGAAATGGCCGGGGTTCCTTGGGCATGTAGCCCTTGTGGAGAAAACATAACGATCAGTAAGCCCACTAAGAAGATTAAGCGCCCGTAAGCCATATGCGATCCCCCTTTCATCCGGTAGTTTAAAAAAGCCTGTGACCGTGGCAGGAACTCACTTTGAAGTAAATTCAATATATAAAAAACGGAGCATTCAGTCAAGAAGGAAAGACTCCCGCTAACACGTCTTTAGCGGGATATTGTTTAGGAATCGGAAAAGGTGTTTCTGCAGTGGCTGCAATACCACAGGCGTTCCCATTTGGCATAATCCTCTTTGTATTTAGGTTCTTTTGAATTCAGTTCTATTTGCGACACAGTCAGGAGTAAACATCCCAGTA
>DATIGG010000510.1:0-2322 GCA_035454825.1 Thermodesulfobacteriota bacterium
TGGATCAGGGACAGGCGGGGGATAACATTGGGGTGTTGTTGCGAGGGACGAAGCGGGAGGAAGTGGAGCGGGGGCAGGTGGTGGCGAAGCCGGGGTCGATTACGCCGCATCGGAAGTTTAAGGCGGAGGCGTATATTTTGACGAAGGAGGAGGGGGGTCGACACACGCCGTTTTTCAATGGGTATCGGCCGCAGTTTTATTTTCGGACGACGGATGTGACGGGGGTGGCGACGTTGCCGGAGGGGGTGGAGATGGTGATGCCGGGGGACAATGTATCGTTGACGGTGGAGTTGATTACGCCGATTGCGATGGAGAAGGAGTTGCGGTTTGCGATTCGGGAGGGAGGACGGACGGTGGGAGCCGGGTCATCAGCGAGGTCCTTGAATAGGAAAGGGTAAAAAATGACCACTCAGAAGATCAGAGTTTGCTTGAAATCTTATGACCATCGGCTTCTTGATAAGTCGGTGTTGGAAATCGTTGATACGGTCCGACGAACGGGTGCCAGTGTAGCAGGTCCTATTCCTCTTCCTACAAGGATCAACAAGTTCTGCGTCCTGAGGTCTCCTCATGTCGACAAGAAATCGAGAGAGCAGTTTGAGATACGAACCCACAAGCGTCTCCTCGATATCCTGGAACCCACTCAACAGACGGTCGATGCACTGATGAAATTGGATCTGGCGGCCGGGATCGATGTCGAAATCAAACTGAAGGGGGATGAGAGGCAATGATACAGAGGCTGGGAATCATCGGAAGGAAATTAGGGATGACCCAACTCTTTCTCGAGGATGGTTCAGTCATACCGGTAACAGTGGTTGAAGCTGGGCCCTGCAAAGTTATCCAGAAAAAGACCAGGGAGAAGGATGGGTACAATGCCCTTCAGCTGGGTTTCCTTCCAAAAGACAGCAAAAGGATGAACAAACCGCTCTCCGGACATTTCAAGAAGGCCGGTGCAAACCCCTGCTATCATATCAAGGAATTCCGTGTCGATCATGTCGATGAATATGAGATGGGCCAGGAGGTGACCCTCAGTCTCTTTCAACCCGGACAGTTCGTAGATGTGATTGGCGTCAGCAAGGGAAAGGGATTTCAAGGGGTCGTCAAACGCCACGGGTTTCATGGTTTCCCGGCATCTCGCGGGACCCATGAATATTTCCGTCACGGAGGTTCGGTGGGGGCCAATTCGTATCCTGCCCATGTCTTTAAGGATATGAAGATGCCCGGTCACCATGGAAACCAGAGAGTCACGGTTCAGAATATCCGTGTGATGGATGTCAAAGAAGATCAGAACCTCATTCTTCTCAGGGGAGGAATTCCTGGAAGCCCGAAGGGATGGGTTCTTATTCGAAACGCGATCAAGAAGGAGGCTGTCTCCTCAGCGGCATAGAGAGAATATTGCCATGGCCACTTTAGCTGTGTATGACATTGGAAATCAAAAAGTAAGTGATTTGGAACTGGATGACCGGGTCTTCAATGCGAAGATCAATGCATCCCTTCTTCATGATGTCGTTCGGAAGAGTTTGTCCTCCCGGCGGAGAGGCACGGCCGCAACCAAGAACAGGACCCTCGTCCGCGGCGGTGGAGCGAAGCCCTGGAGGCAAAAAGGAACGGGCCGGGCACGGGCAGGATCCCGGCGTTCCCCCCTGTGGCGAGGGGGTGGGACGATCTTTGGGCCGATGCCAAGAGACTATGCCTTTTCGCTTCCTGAAAAGATGAGGCGATCGGCTCTCCGGGTAGCCCTCACCCTCAAGCACAAGGAAGGAAAGCTGATACTTCTGAATGATTTTCCTCTGGAAGGATTCAAGACCCGGCAGGTTCTCGATGTATTAAAACGATTTCAGGTCGAGGACGCCCTCATCGTGACCGATGAGAAAAGGACCTTCTTGGAACGGTCTGCCGAGAATCTTCCCAACGTGAAGGTTCTCCGTCAGGAAGGCTTAAATGTTTATGATATACTCGACCATGAATACCTGATTTTACTGCGCCAGGTTGTTCCACGGCTGCAGGGGGTGCTCTTATGAAAGAAGGACAGAGAATCATTCGAAAGCCATTGGTTACTGAGAAAAGCACCCAGCAGAAGGAAACGGGCAATCACTATGCGTTTGAAGTGGACCGGAATGCAAATAAGATAGAGATCCAGTTTGCCATTGAACGCCTCTTTAAGGTGAGAGTGATCCAGGTTCGGACCTCCAATGTTTTGGGGAAGGTAAAGCGGCTGGGGAGAAGGTCCGGGAAGAGGCCTGATTGGAAGAAGGCGATCGTTACGCTGAAAGAAGGGGATCGGATCGATTTCTTTGAAGGAGCCTAAAAATAGAAATTCCAAAT
>DATIGG010000511.1:0-5947 GCA_035454825.1 Thermodesulfobacteriota bacterium
CAGCAATGGTATGTCGAGTGATCAATTCGGTTGGCATTCCATTGGCCTGCGTTGCCCAAAGAGTGGACAGGGCATCAAACAGTTTAGAGGAGGAGATGGGTTTAACAAGATAGGCTGAAAATCCAGCCTCCAACATCCGCTTCGCATCCCCACGTTGCCCAATTGAGACCAGCATCGCCAGCAGGGTACCCCTTAATAAGGAATCGGATTTGATGGCCTGCCCGAGCTTTTCCACATCTTTTCCAGCAGAATAGCAATCGATGATCATGATCTGATAAGGGTCATTTGCTTGATGAGCCTCATGGAGAGCTTCAAGAGCCTCTGCATCCAAGGAATAGATGCTGTTCCTCATTCCCCAGCTTAGTATCTGTTCCTGCAGAATACGGCATTTGACCTCATGGTCACTGACAATCATCACCCGAACCCCTGAGAGATCGATCTGGGGAGACAAGCCGAGAATGGGTTGAGGATCGATGGGCAGATGAAGCAAGAACCAGAAGGTTGACCCCTCACCTACACGACTGGACGCGCCGATCGTGCCATTCATGAGTTCGACGATCTGCTTTGAGATCGCCAGTCCCAGGCCCGTTCCGCCGGTCCGGCGCGTCGTCGAGGAATCTGCCTGGGTGAATTTTTCAAAAATGATTTGGAGTTTGTCTTCAGGGATTCCCATCCCTGTATCTGCAATGGAAAACCGGAAAAGAGCTTTCCCTTGGGTGATCGTCTCACAGTCGACATCGATCAGAATATGGCCTTCCCTCGTAAACTTGATTGCATTCCCCACCAGGTTGATTAAGACCTGTCGAATCCGTCCCGGATCGCCCACAAAGCGGCGGGGAGCATTGGGTGCGTAACGCAAGACCAGTTCAAGTCCTTTCTCCTGGGCAGGGAGGGCGAGGAGTTCCGTCACTTCTTTGACCGCTACCTGAAGATCGAAAGGGATGTTTTCAAAGATCAGTTTTCCCGCTTCGATCTTTGAAAAGTCGAGGACATCATTGATAATGGTCAACAGATGATTGGCCGATTGATGGACGGTCTTTACGTATTCTTCCTGCTCTGGAGTGAGACTGGTTTCTAACAAGAGGGTCGAAAAGCCGATAATCCCGTTCATGGGTGTCCGGATCTCATGGCTCATATTTGCTAAGAATTCAGCTTTTGCGTCAGCCGCTGCCTCTGCAACCTCCTTAGTCCTCGCCAACTCCTCCTCGGATCGTTTCATAGAAAGGAGGATCGGAGCAATCGAGGCAATGCCTGCCACAATAATGACTGAAATCGCAACCGTCAGGAGCTCATCGGATGAATCCGGTTGCGGAGAGAGGTCCCCTGAAACGAAGCGGAGGAACTTGATCAATTGCCTAATCGCAACGAGGGAGAAGGCAACGGCAATCAATAACCAAGCCGTCCGTGTCTGGGTGATACGAATGAGCCTTATTGCAAAAAAGACAGCGACCAACTGGAGAACGATCGAAATGGTTAAAACTAAGATAACGTCCATTCTTTAATTCCTAAGAATGATAAATTTCGCCTTTTAAGAACCGGTTTAGTTCGGATTCGAGAACCCTCCACCCTTTGCCAGCCTTGATTGCTCTGATCCTCCCGAGACGAATATATTTGAGGAAGGTTGGCTTTGAAATTTTGAGATACTGGATTGCTTCGTCTGTTGTCAAGACGGCATCCCTTTCCGTTAATGGCATGGAATTTCTCCCATTTGTTTCGATTTGTAATGATTTTATAGCAAAAATTATGCCGGTCCAAAAACGAGACTGTCTTAATTATGTAACGAATCGAAATTAATTGTATTTTATAAGATTTTGTCAAGATGTCGGACACTCCATTTGTTCAATTTTGTGCCGACATCATTCAAAACTGAAGAAAAATTTGCGTGAAGAAAAAAAATGTTTGCATAGTGCTTGAGGAGGGTTGGAAGGATTTGGACATTCTTATGTTTCACCCAGATAGGCTTTACGGACCATTTCATTCTTCCTTAAATTCTCAGCCGTATCGCTCAGGACGATCACGCCTGATTGAAGCACATAGCCCCGGCTGGCCACCTGGAGGGCCATGCGCGCATTCTGTTCAACCAGGAGAATCGGTATTCCGCCCGCATGGAGTTGCCGGATCGTATCGAAGATGCTATCGACCAGGACCGGCGCTAACCCCATGGAGGGTTCATCCAGGAGGAGGATGCTTGGGTTTGCCATCAAGGCCCGGCCCATGGCGAGCATCTGTTGTTCGCCGCCGCTCAGGGTTCCTGCCACCTGCCGAGAGCGTTCCTTCAGTCGAGGAAAGAGGGTGTAGGTTCGCTCGAAATTTGCATTCATTAATTGCCGGTCATTATAGGCAAAGGCACCCATCTCCAGATTTTCGATCACCGTCAATCGACCGAAGACCCGTCTTCCCTCAGGGACCTGGACCACCCCCTTCATCACAATCTCATGGGGAGGGTAGGGAATGAGATCTTCGCCATCGAGAAGGATCGATCCCTGGCGAGGTTTCAGTAAACCGCTGGTGGTATTCAGGGTGGTGCTTTTCCCCGCGCCATTGGCTCCGATCAGGGTGACAATCTCCCTTTTGTCAATATCAAGGGAAACGTCTTTTAAGGCGTGGATCCGCCCATAGTAGGTATGGAGGTTTTGAATCTCAAGCATGGCCATTCAATAACCCTAACCCCCCGACTCACCGGAGAACCAAACAGGGTTTGGAGTTTAAAAATCCGAAATCCGAATATCGAAATCCGAAACAAATTCGAATTTCCAAAATTCTAAAATCTCTATACTCTTTTGTTTGGAACATTCAAAATTTGGTCATTTGAGACTGTTTCGAATTTCGAATTTCGTGCTTCGGATTTTTTTCTCATGCATTGGCGTGACTTACTTCAGAGGCACTTCCCCGACCCAGGTAGGCTTCGATCACCTTCGGATTTCTCTGAATTTCCGAAGGAGTACCTTCCGCGATCTTTTTCCCATAATCCAGGACGGTGACGGTTTCTGAGATTCCCATGACCACCCGCATCTGATGCTCAATGAGGATGATGGTGATCCCCAACTCATCACGCAGGCGTTGAATAAGGTCCATCGTGTCTTGGGTTTCGCGGGGATTCATGCCTGCGGTGGGTTCATCCAGAAGAAGCAGTCGTGGACGGGAGGCTAATGCACGGCCGATTTCGAGCCTTCTTTGATCTCCGTAGGGAAGATTTTTAGCCAAGAAATCGCCTTTGCCGGCCAGGTTCACGAATCGGAGCAGACGCTTCGCTTCTTCCTCTGCTGCTTTCTCTTCCTGGTGCGTTGCCGGTAATCCGAGCACAATACCCACAAACCCTGATCTTAAGTGGCTGTGAAGTCCAACAAGAATATTCTCAAGCGCTGTCAGGTTGGGAAAGAGGCGAATGTTCTGATAGGTTCGGGTAATTCCGAGGCGGACGATTCGGTCAGGCAAAAGGCCAACGAGGGACCGGCTCTCGAAGAGAACCTCTCCGGCCTCAGGACGATAAAACCCGGTCACACAGTTGAAAAAGGTGGTCTTGCCTGCACCGTTTGGTCCGATGACGCTGTGGATGCTATGTTCTCGAACCTCGAGGTCGAGTTCGTCCACGGCGACGAGCCCGCCAAATCGTTTGGTCATCTTGCGTGCTGTAAGAATCGCCATAGGATGCTATTTCGGCCTTTCGGAAAGCTCACCGGTTGCTGTCGGTTCGCTTTCGGCCAATTCCTCTTCTTCGTGGAATTCACGGCGATGGACCACCTCTGGCCAAAGGCCTTCCGGCCTGAGGAGCATCATGATGACCAGGGCGGCCCCATAAACGAGAAGCCGATATTCTGCAAATTCCCGTAGCAGCTCGGGCAGACCTACGAGAGCGATGGCTCCCACGATCACGCCGGGGATACTTCCCATTCCACCGACAATGATCACGCAGAGGATGTTAATCGAGATCATCACGTTAAAACTATGGGGATAGACCGAACCCAGTTTGCTGGCAAAGATCGCCCCGCTGAGGGCAGAGAAACCGGCTCCTGTGGCGAAGGCCAGGAGTTTTGTGGTGACCAGGTTAATTCCCATGGCCTGGGCCACATCTTCGTCCTCGCGCAGGGCCTTCCAGGCCCGTCCTAAACGGGAATTCTTGAGTCGTAAGGAAATGAAAATGACGAGTAAACAGCCGGCAAGGATAAGATAGTAAATCTGCTGAGGAGTGGCAAATTCAATACTGCCGATCGATGCCTTGCCGATTTTTGCGATTCCCTGTGCCCCTCCCAACCAGGGCCGCAAGAAGTCGGAGAGGACGAGAATGCGGATGATTTCACCGAACCCAAGGGTTGTAATTGCAAGGTAATCACCCCGCATCTTGAGGACAGGGATGCCAAGAAGCACTCCCGATATCACTCCCAGAAAAATGGCAAAGGGGAGGGCCTCCCAGAAAGAAAAATTGAAGAAGCCCATCTCAGGTGAGGTCAATACAGCAACGACATAGGCTCCAATCGCATAAAAGGCTACGTAACCGAGATCGAGGAGACCTGCATAGCCGACAACGATGTTTAATCCCAGCCCCAAGAGCACAAACAGGCCGACGATCGTGAGCACTTCGCTTAAAAAGAGACCCAGGATCTGGGGCAAGGCGAGGAGGACCAAAATTAACAGAAAACTACTCGATATCCGCAGCGCCCGCTGCCGGCCCGGGGGGAGGCGATTAAGGCGCGTTCGAATTGCCTTTCCCTTTCGGGTCCAAAAGAAAGTTATGACTGCAATCAGAATGAACAATGTCAAGGCACCGTGTGAAGTCAATCCATTGGCGGTGAAGAGCCAGTCATTAATCACCGCCAATGGACCCCATGCGGCAAAGGTAGGCTGAAGGAGGTCCTGAAGCACTCCTGCTGCAATGACACTCCCGAAAGACGTGATCAGTACCCTTCGGAGGAGGCCGGGCATCAGGTAAAATAGACCTGCAAGGATACCACTAAAAGCGCCTGCAGCGAGAAGCAGAAAGGTTCCGTTTTCTAACCCTTCCTTAAAAGTTAATAAGTCGTAAAGGGCAGGGGAGGCATTAATAAAGATCGACCGGAGTTTCACCACATTCCCAAGGATCACCAGAAGGGTCAGCATGACTCCCACCAGGAATCCCGACATGAGGGTATTGAGAAGAATCCAGAATGATCCAGGCCGTTTGGAACGCTGGGCGGAAAAAAAACCGAAGAAAACTCCGATTAAGAGAAGCAAGGTATGGCCCATCGAGATGACATTGCTGATCACATAGCGCGGACTAAAGGCTTCCACCATCCCGATCAATGACAGGAGGACAGCGACCACCCCTCCAATCAAGCCAATTTTAATACCCTGTGTCATAGGCTTTTCAGGCCTTTTTCACGGCCAGCCTCTCTCCAAGAATACCCGTAGGCCGGAAGATCAATACCAGGACGAGCACCGTAAAGGCAATGGCATCCTTAAGCTGGTAGGAGGCCACAATTCCAAGGCCATCGAGAAAGAGGCTGGGCCCTACCGATTCAATAAGGCCGAGGAAAATCCCGCCGAGCATGGCACCTGGGATATTCCCAATGCCCCCTAAAACCGCTGCGGTGAATGCCTTGATCCCCGGGATAAAACCCATAAAAAAGTGGACCTGTTTAAACATGATGGCATAGAGGACACCCGCGGCTCCGGCTGACATGCCCCCAATAATGAAGGTGATAACAATCATCTTGTCAATATTGATTCCCATCAAAGCAGAGGCATCCTTATCTTCTGATACGGCCCTCATGGCTTTGCCAATCTTGGTGCGTTGGACAAAAGAGTAAAGGGCTGCCATCATCAGTGCTGCAGCGACAATGACCACGGCCTGAAACTTCAGGATCCGGAACATGCCAACCATCCACTGTCCCTCCATGATCTTCACGACAGGATAGGCCTGGAAGCCGGAGCCATAGAGTCCCCGAAAGGTGTATTGGAGAAAGAAAGAGGC
>DATIGG010000512.1:0-13756 GCA_035454825.1 Thermodesulfobacteriota bacterium
AAAAGAAAAGGTTTCTCAAGAGGGTTCTCAAAAACCGGAAGGCAAACCAGAGGCCAGAGAAAAACAGGCAGCCCCAACCGTTCCGGAATATCATATCCCGGTCTCCTTTTCCGCCCTTGAGGACGAAATCTTAAAGGCATTTCAGCAAGGTCTTCTTTCCACCTTGAAGGAAATCAAGCTCTTGATCGATTATGCGCATCTCAACGTCCAGAGTGGCTTTGATGAGCTTCTCTGCCTCAATGCCATCCAGGATGTAGAAAGATACTGGTATCAGATCGAGACCGTAAAAAAGGTCCTCAAATACTTTAGAGGAAGGGCCCTTTTGTGCGACGAGGTCGGTCTCGGAAAGACGATCGAGGCCGGAATGATCATTAAAGAGTACCTGATGCGGGACATGGTGAGAAATGTTTTGATCCTGACACCTTCCTCCCTCGTCTCTCAATGGAAAGAGGAGATGGAAACCAAATTCAGGATCGAATTCAAGACAACGGAGGAGACGGGCGCCCTTGACGATCCCGAAGCTTTCTGGAAAGGCAAGTGCCTTATTGCCTCCCTCAATGTGGCGAAGGGCAAGAAGAATATGCCCATCGTGACCCAGCAGTTTTATGATCTCGTGGTAGTGGACGAGGCTCACCATCTGAGGAACCGATCCACTTTGGCCTGGAAACTGATCAACCAGATTCAGAAAAGGTTCATCCTTCTCCTTTCCGCCACACCCCTGCAAAACAACCTGATCGAACTCTTTAATCTAATCACCCTTCTCAAGCCCGGACAGTTTAAGACAGAAAAGCTCTTCAGGCACGAGTATCTCAACAAAGGAAACCTGAGAACGCCTGCCAATCGTGACAAGATGAGGGAACTCCTTCGTGATGTCATGATACGAAATACGAGGAGTGCCATTGATCTGAAGCTTCCCAGGAGATTTGCCACTACCCTGAAGGTGGAACCCGGCGACACCGAGAAGAAAATTTATCAGGAATTAACGGAGTATCTCCGGGGGAATGGCCTGAGCAGGATGACGACGAACCTCCTCTTGCGAGAAGCCGGAAGCAGTCCCTTTGCTCTCCGGGAGACGCTTCTCCAACTGTCCGGGGAGGGAGGGGACAAGAAGGGACTGATCGAGAGGATGGAAGGCCTCGGAGATGTATCCAAAGGAATTGCACTGATCGGCGTTCTCAAAAAAAACCCGGCGGAGAAAAAGGTCATTTTCACCCAATACCTCAAAAGCATGGACTACATCACTGACCTTTTGACACGAAATGGGATTCCTCACGTGACTTTTAAGGGAACACTGACCCCCAGGGACAAGAACTTGGCTATCGACCGATTCAGAGAGGATGTGCCTGTCCTCGTTTCGACCGAATCCGGAGGGGAAGGAAGAAACCTTCAATTCTGTAACACCCTCATCAATTTTGACCTTCCATGGAATCCCATGAGAATCGAGCAGCGGATCGGCAGGCTTCACAGGATCGGGCAGACCAGGGATGTGTTCGTCTTTAACCTTGCGGTCAAGGGAACGCTTGAGGATTATATCATCGACATTCTCGATAGCAAGATCAATATGTTCGAGATGGTCATTGGAGAAATCGAGCCCATTCTGGGCCACCTTGAAAAGGAAGAGGATTTTGAGGATATCGTGATGGAGATCTGGCTCAACAGTTCAAACGATACGGAGCTTAAAGTAGGTTTTGAAAGGCTCGGGGAAGAACTCCTCGCGGCGAAGAAGGAGTATTTGAAAGCAAAGTCCTTTGACGACGAGGTCTTCGGCGAGGAATACGAAACGTAGAACGCTGAAAGGGGAGAGATGGGACAGAGTAGGCCGCTACCAGAGGTGATGGCGGATATATTGGCCCAGGAAGGCGCCGTTCTCGAAAAAAGGAACGATGGCTCTCTGGAGTTTCTTATCTCTTCTTCTCTTTCCCGCACCCTTGGTATTTCGGAACACGGGATCCTCAGTTTTTCTCACCATCCCTCGAAGGAAGGCGTAATCGCCGCATCCTATGATTCAGAGGTCTTTAAAACGATCGAAAACGTCTTCTCAGGAAAAGGCAAAATGGCGGGGGCTGTTTATCCGGCCGCTCTTCCGAACATCGATAAGGTCTCAAAATGGATACCCGAGAAAGTTGTCCTTTCCAATGCTACCTTTCGCCTACAAAAGGTGGAGCATCAGACCGTCACCTACGTGCTGGTGTTTTTCAAGTATGTGGCGCTTTCTGATGAAAAACGGGAAGGCATTTTTTCATTACTGGTCAATACACGGAATTTCTCAACGATCTTTCCAGAGGACAATTCGATTGGCCTGTTAGCAGACTTGAAGGAACCTGAACGGGTTGCTCCAGTGATCGGTCCGGAAACCCTGAAAGCCATACAGGCGGGTGTCTCCGCCGCCTCTTTTGTCATCAAGGAGAACTTTATCCCACTCATCAAGAGCTTTGAGAGGAGGCTCCATCGGGACATCACAAGGGTTTTCGAGTATTACGAAACCCTGAAGCTCGAAACCCAAAGGGCTTTTGAGAAAAAAGTGCTTTCTGAAAAAGACAACCGCGAAGAGCCTGGTGCGATTGAGGAGATGAGAAAGCTACTCTCCGGGAAGTTGGATGCCATCGAGGGAGAAAAGGGGCGGAAGATTCAGGATCTTGTCTCCAAGTATGCGCTTAACGTGCGAATAGAACCCATCTGTGCCATTGATATTGAAACACAAACACCTGTCTTCTCGATAGAGATCAAGAGACGACTTCTGTCGAAATTGTTTCCCGTAACCTATAACCCGTTCTTTAAACGAATAGACCCTTTGCCCTGCGAGGCCTGCTTTTACCCCCGGGGAGGCTATTTCGTTTGCGACGAAAAACTACACATCCTCTGCGCCAGTTGTTTTCCCAAATGCCCTGAATGTGGCAGGCAATATTGTCCTCTTTGTTACAGGAGCGGATGTCCCCGGTGCAACAGGAAGAACCGTTCACCGTGAACTTGTCAACGAGTGGTAACCAAGCCTTTTATGCTTCGACGAGTTCAGCGATAGAATCCTTGACTCCTCAGACCCTTTCATTCGGTTTTCTCAAACCGTTTTCGTTCCTCTGCCCGCAACTCACGCCTCAGGAGCTTGCCCACCTTTGACTTCGGGAGCATGTCTCGGAATTCGATATATTGTGGAACCTTGTAGGAACTGAGTCTCTCACGGCACCATTTCATGAGTTCGTAGGCACTCACTCCCTTGATATCCGCCTTGAGAACCACAAAGGCTTTAATCCTCTCTCCTACCTTTTCATCCGGCACACCGACAACACAGGAGGCAACCACGGCATGGTGCTCCTGAAGCACGGCTTCTATCTCTGAGGCAGCCACCCGGTAGCCCTTGTGTTTAATCGTGTCGACAGATCGATCCAGATAGAAAAGCCATCCCTTTTCATCGATGCGAACAATGTCACGCGTCCTGTACCAGAGCTTTCCGTCCATCCTGACAAAGCAATCTGCCGTCTCCTCAGGTTTATTCCAGTAAGCCGTAACCATGTGATCGGAAGAGACAAGCAGTTCTCCCGGATCACCTGGAGGAACCGGCTCAAGGGTGTCAGGATCCACGAGCTTCACTTTCTGAAAAGGCGTCACTTTGCCTGCGCTTCCACCAGGAGGATCCTCACCCATGGGAGTGAGAGAGACCCGGCCACACGTCTCTGTAGCGCCATAGCCCTGATAGACCGGTTTTCCAAATTTTTTGAGCCATCGCTCAGCCACCTCTTGAGGCATGACATCCCCTCCGGAGAAGCAATACCTGAGGGAATTGAAATTGTACGAGTCTACCCGATCGTGGTCAAGAATCATCCGATAGATCACTGGAACACCAAAGAAGGTTACCACCTTATATCTTTCGATATGATCGAATAACCCATCGAGATTAACTTTAGGGAGCAATACCAGCGTATCGCCAGAAAGGATACCTCCCAATCCAACGGCCTGACCGAGGATATGGAAGAGCGGACCTCCCTGGACGACAACATCATCTCCCTTAGGAATGAACTGTTCACTCATTGACCTCTGCTCCGCCACGCTTTCGAGGAATAAAATGTTTGAATAAGGAACTCCCTTGGGGACACCCGTCGTACCGCCGGTATAAAGCATCTGAAACATCTCTTCTGTTCCTGCCTTGAAAGGGGGTGAAGATGAAGCCTTTCCACTCTTAAGCAACTTTCTAAAAGTGAAGATATTTTCTCCTGATCTGAACTTTCCACTCGGGATCTTATTAAAGGCGATGCCCAGTAATTTCTTCCACCCGGGAAGAGGGTCGGCGATCTTGGTGACGATCACCCGCTTCAGGCTGGTTTCAGGAAGGACCTGGGTGACATAGCCGAAGTTCGTATCGAGACAGAAGATGGTCTCTGCCCCGCTGTCATTGGCCATGTATTTGAGATCAAGTGGGGTATAGATGGGAGAGACAGGTATGGCAACAGCACCCATGCGTAGCAGGGCAAACCAGGCGATCACCCACTGCGGGCAATTCGAAAGATAGAGGATGGCCTTATCCCCTTTTGACACACCGAGTCGATGTAAACTCGCAGCCAGATTCTCTGCTGCCTCGTGTAGCTGAGAGTAGCTATAGCTCATCCCTAAGTAAACAAGGGCTGGCTTGTCAGAAAAATCCCGACAGACCTTCTCGAACTGTTCGTAGATCGTAGAGGAAGGAATTTCCATCAATGCCTTAACCTAACCTCTTCACGAAAAATCCGAAATTGGAATATCGAAATCCGAAATGGTTCGACTCTGCTCACCATCCTGAGCCTGTCGAAGGACAAATTCAAAATTCAAATGACCAAATTTCTAAACTCAGCTTAATCTTCCGTTTTGAATTTTCAATTTCGGTCATTTGGGATTGTTTCGAATTTCGCCTGCCTGCGCGTTGCCGCTTCGGCGAAGGCAGGGATTTCGTGCTTCGGATTTAAGCCATCTCCAACAATCGTACTGCATAATTTACGGTGAGTGGCTATACTCCAAAATACGCGGCCTTGACCTCCGGGTTGTCCATGAGTTCCTGTCCTGTCCCAAAAAGAACTGGAATGCCGTTCTCGATCACGTAGCCCCGATCAATGATGGGCAAAAGGGGCCGTGCAAACTGCTCGGTGACCAGGATCGTTACGCCCTCCCATCGAATCTGTTTGATCGCCCGGGTCAGGTCTTTCTGAAGCAGGGGAGAGAGACCGAGGAGGGGTTCATCCATCAGAAGGAGCCGGGGCCGGGTCATTAAGGCCATGCCGATGGCAAGCATCTGCTGCTCCCCTCCGCTGCAGAAACCAGCCTTCCTCTTCCTGATCTTCCCAAGGTGAAAAAAGATGCCATAAACAAATTCGAAGCTTTTCTTGATTCCAGAATCCTTCCGGAGATAGGTGGCAATTTTGAGGTTTTCCTCGACACTGCTCTCTGGGAAGATCGGGTGCCTCTCACGGCTTAAGACAATTCCTTTTTTAACCCTCACATCTGGCTTGGCGTTCGTAATCTCTTCACCATCAAACCGGATTTCACCCAGAATGGTGATCCTTTCGCCCCCTCTCCGGTCTTCCTTCTTCTTGATATCGATCATCAGACCGGAAATCGTATTCATCAGGGTCGTCTTTCCAGCGCTATTCGATCCAAGAACACCAATAATCTCCCCTTTGCGGACCTCCAGGCTGAGGTCGTTGATAGCCAGGGCATTTTCGAAAAAGACCATCAGGTTCTTCACTTCAAGCATCTCAGCCATCTTCCTCGCTTCCGAGATAGGCCTGTTTTACGGCCGTATTTTCCATGACTTCCCGGGGAGGACCATCAACGATCCTTTCACCGAAGTTGAGAACCATGACTCTGTGGCAGATCCGGAACAGCTCCTTCAATCGATGTTCCACCATGATGATACTGAGACCTTCCTGGTTCAACTTTTCGATGATCGGCAGGGTGCTGGCAACTTCGGACATCGACATTCCTGAAAAGAGCTCATCCAGGATGAGCAGATCGGGCCGAAGGGCAAGGCACCGTGCCAGCTCAAGCCGTTTGAGATAGCCGTGGGGGAGACTTGAAGCCATCTTGTAGGGCACGAAGGAGTCCCGCTCAAAACCGACGTCCTCCAGAAGATCGATGGCAACCGCATCCAGGTCACCGTATCGGCCTCCCAGCAGTTTTTTCACCCGGGAGGAATACAGGGGAATGATGAGGTTCTTGAAGGCGGATAATTGATAAAAGGGTTTTACCATCTGAAAGGTCCGGGCAATTCCGATCTCTGCGATTTTATAGGGCATCTTGCCCGCAATATCCGATTCTCGGTAAATCACTCTCCCAGAATCGGGGCGCACAAAGCCTGTAAGGAGATTGACGAGTGTGGTCTTTCCGGATCCGTTTGGACCAATCACTCCGAGAAGCTCTCCCTCTCGCAATTGAAAAGAGACGTTGGTGATCGCAGCCACGCCACCAAAATGCTTGTTTAAGTTTTCAACTCTCAGAATGATTTTATCGTCCATCTTATCCAACATCCACCATTCTTTCGAATTGGTGATACTTTCTCCTTATGTAGTGAAAGACTCCTTCAGGAAGTCCCACAACGCAGATGATGAGAATCGCGGAGTAGAAGACAACTCTCCATGACCCAACCGCACGAAGGGATTCAGAAAGAGGATTCAGAATAAAAGCACCTAGGGTTGGACCGGCAAACGTGCCCACTCCACCCAGAACCGCAGCGGTTAAGGGTAAGATAGAATAATCCATTGCAAAGGCAGCCATTCCCACGACCTGGCTGTAATGTGTCATGAAAGCTCCAGCAAATGCCCCTGCCACACCAGCAATGAAGATGGCTTGGGCCTTGAACCAGTAGATATTAATCGCTCCACTCATGACCGCCCGATCATTATCACGAATCCCTTGAAGAACCAGCCCATAATCCTCATTGATCAATCTGCGAAAACCGAAAAGGCAAATGAGCAGTGCAAAAACAGGAACATAAAGTTCAACCCATATGTTGGGAAGAGGAGAAAGGGCACTCATTCCCTCAGTTCCTCCAAGAATTTTTGTTGTCTCAATAAATCGTGCGAGCAGTAAGGGTAAGGTCAAAGTGACGATGGCAAAGTATACCCCTCTTAATCTCAGAACTGGCAATAGCAAAAGGGTACAGAAAAATGCTCCACTCAGAGTGCCCAAAGGAATGGTTAAAATGGGTGGCAATTTAAAGGTATAATTTAAAAAGCCTGTTATATAAGCCCCTGCACCAAAGAAAAGGGCTTGACCTAATGAGATCAATCCCACCGAAGCCATCAAATCCCAACTCAAGGCAAGCAGTGCGATGATACAAGTATTCATCAAGACTTTCTCCCAATACAGTCCAATAACTCCTTTCAATAGTGGAAGAATGAGCAAGACAAGGACTGGCAAGACTCTGGGAAGCATCATATAGGACATTTCTCTATAAGATGAAAGGGCGAAGATATCCTCACATCTCGCCTTAATTCCACGATCCAGCCTCTCTCTCCTTAATTTCATAGGTACCCTATTTCCAGTTCCCCAACTTGTTTGAGGGTTAGACCCTTTCCTCCAATTCCTTAAACTTCCCAAACAGACCTGATGGTTTAATCGCAAGAACTAAAACGATCGCTGCCAAATAAACAACCATCATCCATTCAGGCTTAAAGTATGTACCGGTGATGATTTGAGCATATCCAAGGATAAGACTTGCTACAAGAATTCCCGGAACGCTTTCCAGTCCTCCAACAATCCCAACTGCGACGGCGACCAGCAACACCTCATATCCTGTATTGATTGAAATGATACCGAGAGGAAGAATGACAATGGCAGCGACAGAGGCCATGGCTGACCCAAAGGCCAAGCTGAGGGCAGCGGTAAAATCCGATTTGATACCAAGTGAGATCGCTGTTCGCTCATTCTGGGCGATCCCTCTGAATGCCAAGCCAATTCTGGTGTAATGCGTAAAAAAGTGAAGAAACAGAACCAATCCCAATCCGATTCCAATGATGAAGAGCCGTTGATAGTCGATAGGGACTCCGGCTATCATCACCATGCCTTTTTTAAAATAGGGTAGCGTGAACTCGTATGTCACAAACCCCAACGAGCGGAATAACTCAAGTATTCCAACTCCTAAGGCGAAGGTGGCAATGACCTCGGATAATGGTATCCCCCGCACTCTCAAAAGGATAACCCAATAAGTGACGAACCCGAGAAGCCCCACAACGCCTATGGTCACAATGATGGCGAGGATAAAGGGAAACTTGAGATAATTGAGGAGCATCCAAACAAGGAATCCACTGAAGATATAAAAACCCCCATAAGCAAAATTAGCCACCCCACTGATGCCAAAAGTGAGGCTGAAACCTATAGCGGTCAGGGCCAAAATGACACTATTTACTAAACCATAGATAATGATGCTGAATATCATTTTTCCCTAGACTCGTTCCCCCTTTGACAGTGGAGGGCCTGGGTGGGGTAATAAAAATTTCCCCCTTCCCTTTATCCCCTCCCACTAAGAGACTGCGTCGCAATTGTCATTCTGAGGCGGTAGCCGAAGAATCTCTATGGTCGAATCAGTTGAAATGATTAGATTCTTCACTTCGTTCAGAATGACAACCACCACCAATTCCCCTGTTGCGACACAGTCTCTAAGGGAGGGAAAGATTTTTTGTTGGTTATTTAGTAATAGAAGGGGCGATCTTCAGTTAAAAGATCGCCCCTGAAGTCTAACGTAGACCTTATTTCTTCATGTATGGAGGAAGCTGAATCTTTCCTTCTGCAAAACCCTCCGCGAATACAACAACTCTTTTCCCTGGTTTTTGCCACTGAAAACCACAACCTACAGCCGTCTCTTTAGGATCATAGCCAAAGACGGCCTGATGATCTTTGCCAAATTTTATCCTTCCTATAGCTCCTTGCATGTCTGTTTGTTCAAGGGCCTTAACCACTGCTTCGGGCTCAACGGTCTTCGCACGTTCAAACGCATTGGCCATAATATAGACCGCATCATAACTTGGCCCTGGACCATGACCGGAGAGCTTCATCCTTGCATCGTTACCCCATTTCTTACCAAAATTTTCATTGAAAGCCACTGACTTTGGTACTGCCTTAACTGGAATTGGTCCGACTTCATAGACCATATTTATGAATCCATCCACTTCTCCTTCAAATACCTGCCAGGCATTTTCACAAGCAATAGGGCTGATGAACCCAGCAGGCAGAGCCGGAATTTGCATTGCACGAGCTTGTTTTAGTAAAATCCCACTCTGGGGCATGTCAAATATAGGCACGATCACCTGTGCATTTTGGGCTCTCACCTTCATCAGAGAGGGGGAAAAGTCGCTCGACCCCAATGCGTAAGCATCGAAACCTGCTACCTCCCAGCCATTCTCCTTGTACCATTTATCAAGGCCTTTGCCAGTTGCCTGGGCCCACAACGTATCTTGAACGATGATGTAGGCCTTATTAAAGTTAAATTCTTTTTTTATAAACCCCATCACTCCGCCCAGATACATAGCAAGGTAAGGGGCATTCAGGCAATTTCGAAAGATATATTTATATTTGTCATACTCCTCTGATACCTTTTTTTGCATGAGCGGGGTCATTGCAATACAACAAATGTAGGGCAGTTTATATTTAGAAATAAGGTCCATCGTTGATAAAAGCACTTCCGACCTAAAATTACCCAGTACGATCGCATGAGGTTTCTTTTCCAGGATGAGTTTTTCTGCCGCAGTCAAGGCATCTTGGACAGGAATTCCAGGCTCATGTTCCCTCGTATCGATAGAATAGACTTCGATCTTGTGCTTTGTCTTCCCAACTTGCACACCGCCCTTTGCATTGATCTCATCCCTCGCCATCTGAATAGCCATCCATCCGTCCCGTCCCTCAATAGAACCTAAGGCAGTGGGAACCCCTAAAACAATCGGCTCACCCGCTTTGAGCTCGCAATGGGCGGACTGAGGAAAAACGCTTAAGAATGCAGACACAATAAACAAAAAGGCAATAAGTAATCTCTCTTTCATAACACCACCCTCCTTCTAAAAAGTTTTTTGAGAAGCGACCTTACTATTAATTGAATCTCTTGTCAATGCCTAAAATTTTAATCCCCCTCGATCCCTGTTTATTGAAGATGAAGGGGAAATTAGATGAAGAAAGACCTTTGTTATCCCGTAACCCAGGAGGCATCCTGCAAGGACATCGGTAGGGTAATGAAGACCCAGGTAGATCCGGGTCCATGCAATGAATCCCGCGAGAACGAAGAAGATCATGCGGAATCGCGGAAACCAGCAAGCCAGAAGTGTAGCCATCATAAATGCAAAGGTGGAGTGGGCGCTTGGAAAGCTCGGGTCGATAACCTCTCCTGGACCTTGTGAAAGTCTTGAAGCCATCCTCAGAAAATAAAAAGGTCTTGGCCTCTGAATGAGAAACTTCAGACCGTAAATAATCCCGGATTCAATTCCATAGAGAAGAAGGTGTTGAAGGACTTTTTTCTTTTTTATTATAACCCAACTAATAAAAATAAAAAGGACGACCGCGAAATGACTCCCGAGATGGGTAATCCAGGGGATGATCCGATCAAGGACCGGTGATGACCACCATGCATTCCCCCACTCTATGAATTTCAATTCCCAGCTCATCTTGTTCTTTGGCTCTTCCCGACGCTATGCTCCACGCGCTATGCGCCTTGCGTTTTCTATCAGAGTGGCAACTTAGGGATGATGTCGATGAGGTTCTGGCTCTGGACGCAAACTTTGGCAATCTGATCGAGATCCTTGCAGGAGGAATTAAAAGCCACCGAAAACCCGACGACACGAAACATCTCCAGATCACCGACGCTATCTCCAATTGCCATACTCTCTTCAGGTTTTACTCCAAACTCCTTTAAAATTCTCTTAACCCATTCAGCCTTCTGATCGTAATGGACCCGGATATTTACTTTTCCCGTTAGGATTCCATCTTCATGGAGGAGATCATTGGAGATGGAGTAATCAAATCCATATCGCTGGTGGACCCAGTTGGAGAGGATGGAAAGGCCTGAAGAGACCAGCGATAGTTTTAATCCCTTATCTTTCAGATAGTTGATCAGTTCATCGGCTCCGCGGTGAAAGGGAACCGTTTTAGCGATCTCTATTAATTCCTCTACCCTCATCCCCTTCCAGACCTGGGCATCATGTTCACAGAATTCATCGTAAGAGATCTCCCCGGCCAGAAATTGCTTTTGATAATTTTCCGCAAACCCAAACCATTTCCCGAGCTTCTTGTGAATGTATTCCCAGATCGACCGCTCCCGGGTCAGTGTCCCATCAAGATCGAAGACTGCCATTCGATAATGTTGATTTCTTATATTTGCCATCCCTCATTAGGATAAGACAAAATTCCTTTTCATTCAAAGGACGAAGCATCGACTCTTTTCTTTCTATTTGCCCACAGCTCGAAGAGGAAGATAGCAGGAGCCGCATAAATAATGGGCCTAAAATTGGTCACTCGATAGGTATCTGGAGAATTTCGTCGGGAGATAGGGGCTGCTCAGCGGCTCGCAAGAAGATGATCCCAAGAATGACATCCGTGACAGCACCAGCCAGAATTCCCACGGGTAATAATAGGATTGTAATAAAGCATACCCCGCTGACAATGGTAATTTTGCAATAGGGTTTTAATAAACCATAAAGATTGTTTTGAAGTCGTAACAGTCTTGTGGCAAACATGATGGATAGGATCCCGAAAAAAATGTAAGCCATAACGGATAATATGCTCACAGCCGATTCGAATTCTTTGTTCACCAAGGACAGAATGTGGAAGAGAGAAAGAGATAAGTTTCCCCATAGGAGATATGAAATAAAGATATCCACATCGTGAAACCGAAACCTCGAATTGAGTAATTGTTTCAGGGATAAAAGGATGTAAACGAATAACCCTAAACTGGCGACGACCAAAATTGCCTGGGCGAATCTGGCTTCTGTTCCCTCCATGGATTCCAGGAAAAAAGACATTGCAATAGCGGGAATTGTGAAAATGGCATTCGTGATTGAGAGCCAACCTGCGAGGTTAAGTTGTCCTTTTGTAATCGCCATCGTTTTTTCCTTTGTCACTCCTTATTCATTCTTTATTTCCGCTGTCCCTGCGATAGGGTTTGGCCAGAATTTCAAGGACCCGGAAATCGAAAAAGTTGTTACAGTGGGAAGGCCACACAACAATAGCACAGTCGGCACCTCCTCCTTTCTCTGTCCAGGTTCCTCCCACGGCGATCGTCTTTTCTATGGGGATAGCCCCGCTATCCGCAGCCATGACCGTGCATTCGATGGCCACCTTCATTCCCACACCGAAGAGGCTCCTGAGCGCCTCTGCAAGGACTTCTGTATGAGAAGCGCCTGAAAACTGATTGCTGAAAGACCGTTCAAGGCCTGAAAGGATGTGGCTCTGCTTGATGACCTTGCAACCCAGGGACTCCATCTCTTTAAGCTTCTTCAGGTCAAAGTTCCAGACCCCAGGTTTTGAGAAGCCTGCGTGGGAACTCACCACCACCAGGTTTGTCTCCTTCGCCATCATTCTGGCAAACCTGAGACCCGTGCCTCCGCGAGAACTCGCCACCACGACACTCCGAATATCGCCCTTTTCTAAACGTTCACAAACAATTTCAATTACCCTATCCGTATTTTCGATCCCTGGCTGCTCGAAATAGATGATCGATCGTTTCGTCTCTTCCATTTTTACCTCCCATCGTCTGCCTGTTTTGATCCTGTGTCATCTTCTCACTATACGGACATGGGCGAGCCGTTCGGAAAGGCCTCGGTCTGCCTGCGCGAAGTCGCTTCGGCGAAGGCAGGGGCGAACCTTTAATCGAATCTGGCTCTCTGGGTAGACAAGGATTTCCCTGCCTTATCTTTTCAAAAGATGGCTGGTATCGATTCGATCTGGAATTTACATTCAGGGAAAATAAATGACGCTATTTCTTAGAGGCTCTCTTCTTTCCTTTTCTATTGGGTCTACGATTCGGCTTGGGTGCCCTTTCAGTCCTTCTCTCTTCCAATAATTTTCTTGCCTCGCGGCGCCGGAGCTTTCGAAGGGCCACAAGAACCTTCTTTTTCTCGTCCCGGGGTTCAAAAATCCCTTTCTCCCATTGATAAATGGCCCCAACCGTAACTCCTGCAAGGGCGGCCATTTCCTTCTGGGTCACCCCAAGACGTTTTCGGAGGCTTATCATCAATCGTGGAGAGAAACGGGCCTTTTTTAATTCTTCCGGGGTCGCCTCCGGGAGGGGTTTCTGACCTTTCATCTCCTTCTCCTGTTGGGCCACGAATCGCTGGAGGCCCAGGATAGACTTCCGAAGTTGAGAAATTGTGCCCTTCAAAGAGCGGACATCCCGGTTTAAGGGGACAAAACTCTTTTTCATCTCCCTCTTGGCCAAACGCACTATTTCAGATTTGATAATGGCTTCTACTTTTCCCATAGATCCCTCCTCCTTAAATACTTAGAAAATAGGTTTCGTCCAACGGTAACGATGCCCGTATCGGTTACGTTGTTGGTCCTAAGAACTTGACGTAACCCCTTGACACTAAACGAAACGGGCTTCCTTGCCGTAACCTTAACCCACCTGTTGCAGCTCAAACCATCCTTCAAACTCTTAAACCTCTCTCCATCTTCGAAATCAGACCCTTTGCCTTTTCGATCTCTTCTCTCTGATGAGTACTCCAATCCCTATTCTCGCTGATCCGGCCTCGAAGGGAGGCAAGATGTTCTTTCATCCTCTTTTCCGAAGGCGTCCCAATCGATTGGGCCTGAACCA
>DATIGG010000513.1:0-5342 GCA_035454825.1 Thermodesulfobacteriota bacterium
ATGCGAAGTTTTAAAATCGCCCGATCGAGATCTTCGAGATTGAAAGAGGTTAAATCGAGAGACGGGGAATCGATTAAGGGATCTTTCTCCTTCAGCGGGGCAAGAAAATGATTCAGCTTCTTGTGGATTTTGGGCCGGAGGGTCGCAGCCGCATATTCCTCCTTGGGCGATGCCTCCTCGACAGGAACGATGACATCGCTCTCCACCTGGATCAATGGACACTTCAGGTGTTGAGCAGCATCATTCCTCCATGCCTTCTGAATGTTGAGATAGCCCCGATCGACAATCACAACGGAGGCTCCCTTGGCGATCGCTACGATGCCGACCTCAGGAGACCGGTGCTGGATCACCATCCTGATGCATCTTTTTTCAAGACATCTTTTCACTTCCCGAAGCCCCTCCAGCATGAAAGAGTAATGTCGCTCATTTCCCTCAGGATAATGATCTGTGATTCCGAAGAAGACAACGATCGGCTGGAACAATTCGTTCGCCTTCAGGATGGCATATTCCAGGGCATGGTTATATTCGGTCCGTTGGGACGCCTGCATCCAGTAAAGGACATACTTGCCCTTTCTGATGCCTCTTTCATTAAGGGCCTTGATTCTCTCTTTTTGGATCATCGGAAGAACCTTAGAGTGAAGAGACAACCCCAACGCCGGTAATGCAAATACGGTTTGGCATCTTGTCATGAATTCTTTACTAAAAATCGCAAAGAATCAACAGAAACCACTTCCCATAGCCTCAAAAACTCAATGAGTGTGATTTCTTGACAATATTTGTGATACCGTATATAGTATTATAACATGCCAAGAAGAAAAACAAGGATCGTTCTTGATACAAATGTGCTGTATGCTGGTCTCTTTTCGTCGAAGGGCGCTTCTTTCCGGGTGTTGCAGGCGATAGAAGAGGATAGAGTTAGAATGATAATATCAACCACTTTACTTTTTGAATACGAGGATATCTTAAGGAGATATCAAGTTGATTTAGGCTTGTCAAACCAAGAAATTGAAAACATTTTAGACTATTTTTGCATGAAGAGCGAACATCAAAGGACATATTTTTTATGGCGACCCTGTTTGCCAGATCCAAAAGATGATCATTTGCTGGAATTAGCCGTTGCTTCTAGGACAAAGTTAATTGTGACCCATAATACAAAGGATTTTGAAGGGGTGGAGCAATTTGACATTAGATCAATCACTCCTAAAACATTCCTGGAGGAAATATCATGAGTGCTTTAAGTCTGCGTTTGCCAGAATCTATCCATCGTCATATCAGGGAGATTGCGAAAAAGGAGGGGGTATCTATTAACCAGTTTATTTCATCCGCGGTCTCGGAGAAAATTTCGGCGTTAATGACGGAAGACTACCTGGAGAAGAGAGCCAGGAGAGCGGGAAAGAGGGACTTTAAAAAAATATTGGCAAAAGTTCCGAGCCGTTCACCCATTTGTGGTGATGAGCTATAGATTCTGCATAATTCTGCATAACAAATCAATCCAGCGGATGCGTTCTGGATTCACCCCCTCTTCTACCTTGGCTTGAACTGGCAATTCCACAAATTGACGAAGAACCGGTAGTGATATGTGACATAGGGTGGGGGAGGTGTTAAAATGGGTTGTTATGAATATCTTTTTCTTTAAATTCTCAACCCTCCTTTATTTGTTAGGGGCACTGGGCTACTGCGCGTATATTATCTCTCTTAAGGAATTTCTCTCTAAATCAGCCGTGACAGCAGTTCTTATAGGGTTTGCTTCTCATACGCTCGCTCTCATCACAAGATATGCAGAAGCCGGTCATACCCCCGTCACCAACCTCCATGAATCCCTGTCCTTTTTCGCATGGATGGTCATCGGCATCCTCCTGGTTGCCAATCTAAAATATAAGATCAAGGTTTTGGGCGCACTTCTCGCTCCAATTGCTCTCATCCTCATGCTTTTCGCCTATGCTTTGCCCAAGGAGATTGTCCCGCTGGCACCCGTCTTAAGGAGCTTCTGGCATCCCGTCCATGTCATCTTTGCTTTCTTGGGGAATGCCATTTTTGCCCTGGCCTTTTGTTGTGGAATCATGTACTTGGTTCAGGAACATCAACTGAAATCGAAAAGGATCGGCGCCATCACCCAGAGACTCCCATCCCTGAAGGTCCTTGACGATCTGAATTATCAATCCTTGACTTATGGATTTCCCCTTCTGACCCTCGGGATCATTACGGGCGCAATCTGGGCGGAATACGCCTGGGGCCGATACTGGAATTGGGATCCCAAAGAAACATGGTCTCTGATCACCTGGCTTCTCTATGCGGCATTGCTTCACCAGCGGTTGACCGTGGGATGGAGAGGACGGAAGGCAGCCATCATGGCCATTGTCGGATTTTTGGCTGTCCTTTTTACCTTTTTGGGCGTGAATCTCCTGCTCCCAGGGCTTCATACCTACGTCAATTGGCAATAGAAATCCAGGTCAGGGGTAAGATGGAACTTGTTGCGATTGGATTGAATCACAAGACAGCGCCCATTGAGATTCGGGAAAAACTCGCCTTCTCCAATGCCGAGATCGAGAAGGCCCTCTGGCAGGCCCAGGACCTCCCTTCCTTGAAAGAAAACATGATCCTCTCCACCTGCAACCGTGTTGAAATCTATGCCGCCACCCGCATGACCGAAAATGCCGTCTTTGAACTGAAGGATTTTCTCTCCACATACCATCGCCTCAGTTTAAAGGAATTTGAAAACTGCCTCTATTGCTTTGTTGGAGAAGAGGCGGTCAGGCATATCTTCCGAGTCGCCTCAAGCCTCGATTCAATGGTCGTGGGTGAACCCCAGATCCTGGGCCAGATCAAATCTGCTTACGAAATCGCGACCCAGGCCAAGACTTCCGGCCTCATTCTGCACAAACTTCTTCACCGGGCCTTTTTTGTCGCTAAAAGGGTAAGGAACGAGACAAAGATCGGAAACAGCGCCGTGTCGGTCAGCTTCGTTGCTGTTGAACTGGCGAAAAAGATCTTCGGCGTCCTTGAAGAAAAGATCGTTTTGCTGATTGGTGCAGGGGAAATGTCAGAACTGGCTGCCCGGCATCTTGTCTCCGGAGGTGTTAAGAAAGTCCTCGTGGCAAATCGGACCTATGAACGGGCAGTGACCCTTGCCGAGGAGTTCAAGGGAGAACCCATTCCTTTTGATGAGATGGCTCATCAGGGTCTGAGAAAGGCAGACATTGTTATCAGTGCCACCGACTCACCCCAGTATCTCATCGGCCATGACCCGGTCGCAAGAGTTATGAGGGACCGGAAACAGAAACCGATCTTCTTCATCGATATTGCTGACCCCCGGGATATTGAGCCCAAGGTCGGTGATATTGAAAACGTCTATCTCTACAACATCGATGACCTTCAACAGGTGGCCAATGAAAATGTTCAGGGCAGGGAAAAAGAAGCTCAAAACGCAGAGGGTATTGTCCAGGAAGAGGTGACCAAATTTGTCCATTGGTACCGGTCTCTCGATATCACGCCGACCATTGTTGCCTTGAGGAAAAAATTTGACGAGATCCGAAAGAAGGAGCTGCAAAAGACCCTTTCCCTTCATCCCAATCTCTCAGAGAAAGAGAGAAAATCGTTAGAAGCCCTCACCTCGGCCATCATCAATAAGATTCTTCACGAACCTCTCACCCTTCTCAAACGTAATCCTGAGAATGGGTCCTCGGAGCTCTACCTCGATACCCTCCAAACCCTCTTCAGTCTTTCCGAAAGACTTCCTGAAGATTTGAATGAAGAAAACCTAAAGGAGAACCTTAATCCGGATGTCAAATGAATTGAAGATTGGAACCCGGGGAAGCCAGCTTGCCCTCTATCAGGCCAACTGGGTGAAGGAGCAGTTGCTTCGAGCCCACCCGGGACTCAACGTCACCCTGATCAAGATCAAAACCACAGGGGATAGAATACAGGATGCCCCTTTAGCGAAGATTGGTGGAAAAGGCCTTTTTGTGAAAGAGATCGAAGAAGCCCTCTTGCGGAAAAGGATTGACCTTGCCGTCCACAGCATCAAGGATGTTCCAACCGAATTTCCAGATGAACTTCATCTCTCAGCCATTACGAAAAGAGAGGACCCCAGGGATGTCTTCATCTCCAGGGACAAAACACCCTTCAGAGATCTTCCCAAAGGAGCAAAAATCGGGACAAGCAGCCTCAGGCGGCAGGCCCAGCTCCTCCATCTGAGAGACGATTTTGAAATGGTCCCCTTGCGAGGCAATCTCGACACCCGGATGAAGAAACTCTGGGAGATGAATTTGGATGGCATCGTCCTGGCCTTTGCAGGTGTCAAAAGATTGGGTCTTGAAGAAAAGATTACAGAAATCATTCCAACTGAAATCTCGTTGCCAGCAATCGGGCAGGGTGCTTTAGGTATTGAGACCAGAATAGGTGATGAAGAAGTGGAGAAGAAGATTTATTTCTTGAACGATCCGCTCTCAGCTATCACCGTGCGTGGCGAGAGGGCCTTTTTAAAAAGGTTGGAAGGCGGGTGCCAGGTGCCTATTGCCGGTTTCGGCCAGACCACCCATTCGACTCTCCGAATCGATGGTCTCGTAGGAACGATCGATGGGAAGAAACTTATCCGGCATCACGTGGAAGGACCCATGGAAGAGGCGGAATCGCTGGGAACCGAACTGGCCGAGATTCTCCTGAGTAGGGGAGCCAAAGAGATCCTTGACGAGATCTACCAGAGATCCGTTCCCATCGTCAGCATCGAAAACCAGAATCATGGATAAAACCTCCCTCGCCGGAAAGAGAATTCTGATTACAAGGGCCCGGGAACAATCGGCTGAATTTACGTCCGGTCTCAAAAAACTCGGAGCCGAGGTCATCGTATTCCCCACAATCGAGATCGTCCCTCCCCACCGGTGGAATAAACTCGATCAGGCGATTGATCGGTTATCCTCTTACGATTGGATCATCTTCACCAGTGCCAATGGCGTCCATTTCTTCTGGCAACGATTGAAGGAAAGAGGCAAGCGTCTTCGCCTCCCTTCTTCGCTTAAAGTCTGCGCCATCGGACCAGCCACGGCAAGACAGTTGAAAGAGAAAGGTGTCTTCGTTGACTACATTCCAAAAGAATATATTGCCGAGGCCATCCTCAAAGGATTTGAGAAGATGTCAGTTCAGGGAGTACGATTCCTTTTAGCCAGGGCAAAAATTGCACGGGACGTGCTCCCCAAAGGCCTGAGAAAGATGGGCGCTCAGGTCGATGTCGTGGAGGTCTATCGGACCGTGAAGCCAAAAGGAGGGTCCAGGAAATTAAAGCAACTTCTGGCGGAAGCGAAAATGGATGCCATCACGTTTACCTCCTCTTCCACGGTGAATCACTT
>DATIGG010000514.1:0-6711 GCA_035454825.1 Thermodesulfobacteriota bacterium
CCACGCCACGGGACGTCAGTAGAGGCTTTTCTCCCCGCATGGGCCAGTTGGATTCCCGGCACGGCCCCTTGCCCTTTTATAAATGTCGTGATCCGTTTGAAGGCTTGAGCGTGCCTGTCTGACCACAACCCGCTATCGAACGGCGAGATACGACCCTCCGGTGAGACCGCCGTTGCCTCCACGATGACCAGCGATGCCCCTCCGACAGCGCGACTGCCCAAGTGTACGAGATGCCAATCGGTGGGAAGTCCCTCGTCGCTGGAGTATTGGCACATCGGAGAAACAAAGATGCGATTTTTAAACGTAAGGTCTCTGAGTCTAAATTCAGAAAATAATTTGCTCATGTGCGTTCCACCTCCACCAAAAGGTTGTTGAAATCAGGAAGCCAAGGGCTCCATAGATTCAGTCGAGCCGATTGTGATCGCGCCATTTTGAAATATCCACCGAGGTCTATCTATTCTTTCTTAGTTATTATAAATCAGAAGGGGAACGTTTGAACATCCTTATTTTATTCCAAGAAGTAGGATCTTTTACTCTTAACGCTGAGGAGGCCCGTGACTTTTTGAAGTGGCGGTCTTTGTTCAAGGTGCATGCCGCATGCTGCCCCCCGGGGCCGATAATTTCTTGTCACAAGGACTCGAAAGGCTCAAGATCTAAGGCACTTTGGTGCCAGGAAGAAAGACCATGTAGCAGGCTGGAGGGCATGAGGCAGGGGCGAGGTAGCCCAGGGACAGCGGCTGTAATCTCGATTAATTGTAGTCGAGATAAGGTCTATTTCAAAACATTGCGAAAACTGTTAAACCTCCCTAGCAGATCGAGATCGCTCAAAGACCCTATGAAAGTATAGAGAGAGATTAAGGTGTATGGGTATGACGGAGAATTCTACTCTGCTAACTGTGAATATCTTGCCACTTCCTGCACTACCCTCAAAGTGAGGATACCTGATTGAAATCTTCAGTCGGAAGACACGGAGCATTCTTGGTGACTACAGGAAGAACTCATTGCTGGAGTGAAGAAAAATGAACGGGTCACTTCGAGAAAAGAGGGGGGGGTAAAACCTATTTCTTGCCTGAAGGCACGCCTTGCGGAAACACCCTTTCGCTCGCCCGTCCCGCCATTTGGCAACTTTCGATTAGTAGATTGGTGTCTTGATCTGCCCGCCGTTTACATGCAGGTTCGAGCCGACAAACAGGCTCGCTCGCGGACTCGCGACGAAGACGACCACGTTGGCTATCTCCTCTGGCCGACCGAACCGCCCAAGCGCACTCGTGCTCTTCACATGTTCATAGAAGGTGGGATCGGCTTTGTGAACCTGATCCCATAGCCCGCCTTCAAAGTCGATCGAACCGGGTGACACCACGTTGACTCGCACGCCCTGTGGCCCAAGAACCTGAGCGAGCTGAGCGCCGTAGTGGGTGAGCGCGGCCTTAGCCGAACCGTACGCGATTTCTTTGTCGGAGAATCCGGTCACGCGTGTGATACCGCTCGAGATCAGCACAATCGCCCCGTTGCCGGACCTCTTCAGAAACGGTGCAGCGGCGGTGCAGCCAATCACGGCGCCGAGCACGTTGAGTTCGAATTGGTCGCGCCAGGTCGCTTCGTCCGTGACGTCCATGGCCATCGAGGTCACGCTGTGTACAAAGATGTCGAGACCGCCAAGCCTCTCGGCCGCATTCCTTATCCAGGCCTCGTAAGCCTTGCGGTCGTGGAGATCAACGGTGTCTCCGAAAGAACGCACCCCCTTCTCAGCGAGACCCGCAGCAACCTCCTTAACGCCCTTCTCTCCTCGCGCGCAGATCGCGATGTCGGCCCCCTCCGTTGCGAATGACTCGGCGATCGCGCGTCCGATACCACGCGATCCGCCGGTCAGTGCGACCTTCTTACCCTTGAGTTGCAGGTCCATGATCTTCCTCCTCACAGGGACGATTGGGAACATCCCTACTTTCCTTGCCCTTTAGTTTGAACGCGGGGCGTGATACAATGCTCCCGAATGAATTGAAAGAGTCAACCCTTCGGCTCCCGGTCTGAAGCCCGGACCTTGCCCTCGGCCTGAGCTCGGGCCGAAGGCTCAGGGTTGACCCTGAGCACGCCTTTGACCCCGCTCTGAAAAGCAGGGCTTGGCGCAGTCGAAGAGTCAAGTTTGCTGAGCAGCAGTCTGACGCACGTTCCTTATCCGAAGACGCCGCCCATCTTGCTTCCGGCGAGCCTGTTGATTGCAAAGAGACAGACTGCTCCAAGGATGATCAGAATCAGACCGAGGGCAGCGGCTTCATTCACCGACCCTCCAATGTAAAAGTTAAAAATCCCTACGGTCATCATCTCATGGCCCGGAACCACGAGGAGGAGTGTTGCAGAGGCTTCCTGAAGGGCAAGGATGAAAGAATAGAGGGAGCCTACCAGAACCCCTTTCCAGATGAGGGGGAGGGTTACATCTTTAAAGGTCGTCGCTTTCTTAGCCCCGACACTTTCAGCCGCTTCTTCAAAAGACCGGTGAACGATCAGGAGAGAGGCAAACGTTCCACGAACCGTATAAGGAAGACGCCTCACTCCGAGAACAATCGGGATCACGATCCACATGCCGATCAGAGCCATATTCATAAAGGGCATCGGGTCTCTGAAGGCCCGCATGTAAGCGATCCCAATTCCAGTCCCCGGAAGGGCAAGGATCAGCGTGGTGAGGGAATCGAGAAGATCTCTCCCCGGCACTTTGGTTCGGGCCATCACCCAGGCCACAGGAACTCCCACGGCAATACAGATGAGAACAGAAATCGTCGCATAGAGCAGGCTGTTAATGATAAATTTGGGGGTCTCAATGGCAACCCTTTCGAAATATTGCAGAGTATATTTCACCGGAATCGGCGTCAAGGCCCAGCCTTTTCCAAAGGAGTCAAGCGCAATCCCCAGGTAAGGAATAAAAGCAAAGATCAGGGTCATCACAAGAAATGCGATAACGCCCACCTCTCCCCAACGGGAGATCTTTTTTCGTTCGATCACCGAATACGAGAGAGAACTGTAATCCTTGATCGATACGTATTTTTTAGCAACGATTAAGAATACAATGGCCAGGATCACCATAATGGCTGAAATGACGATACCCATCTTGAAGAGCCGTCGATCGACAAACTGGACGATGTTGAGGTAGGCCTGGGAGGCAAGGAGGTTGTCCATCCCTACAACCAGGGGTGTGGCAAAGTCGGCAAAGGTCCAGATGAATACGAGGAGAGCGCCAGAAACATATCCGGGGGTAGTGAGGGGAAAGGTGATGTCCCAGAACTTCCGGAGGCCCCGCGACCCCACGCTCTCTGCGGCTTCGTCGAGGGAGGGCGATATCTTTCCCATGGCGTCGACAATGCTCAGGGTCATCAGCGGAAAGAGGTGAAGCGTCTCCACAAGCAGGACCCCATGGACGCCATACATGAAATTGACAGGCTTTGTGAACCCAAGGTAATCCATTAAGAGGACATTGACTGTACCGGCTCTGCCCAGGATGAAAACGAATCCCATGACCCCAACCAGCGGAGGCATGATCATAGGAATGATGGTCAGAAAGGAGAAGAGGTTTCTTCCGGGGAAATCATAGCGCAAGAGAAGGAATGCAATGGCAATGCCAAGGATCGAAGTGGTAATGACGGTCCCCACCCCGAGAAGGAGGGAATTCATGAGAGTTTGAAGATAAAAGGAATCCGTGAAAAAGTCGTAAAAGTTCATCAGGGTGAGGGTTCCCTGATCTGTTGTGAAGGCATCATAAAAGAGACGGACCAGGGGGTAGATCAGGAAAAGACCGAAGAAGGCCCAGATCGCTGCGTAACCAAGCATGCCGCCGACTTTCGCCTGTGGCCAAAATCGTGTCCGAGGAATCACCACGGTTGATCCGCCATTTGGACTCAACTAATTGGCTCCTGTCGCCTGCTCCGTATTCGCATATCCTTTCAACCCACCCTCTCCCCCGGCGGGAGAGGGGAAGGGTGAGGGGGACTAAGCCGGAATTCCTAATGTCATTTTTACGGGAAAACTGATATAGACTTTTTCCCCGATGGATAAGAGTTGATGTTCCCAGGGGTCTTCAACATCCACTTTAAAGAGGAGACTGCTATTAACCTCCACATCATAACGGATCGTATTCCCCATATAATATGCAAAACTGACGTTCCCGGCAATCAGATTATATCCTTTTGCCGCCTCTTCTGATTTCCCAATCGAAGCCGTCTCTGGCCGGACACTGATCATGCATCGATCTCCCGGCTTGAGCCCTTCTTGATGCAAACAAACCAGAACACCCACCCTGGTTTGAGTCTTCATCCACTTCTCCGCCCTATTAATTTCCTGAACCTCTCCAGGGATCAGGTTATTGATTCCGATAAAGTCGGCCACAAAGGAATTCTCAGGCCTCTCATAGAGATCCCTTGGAGTGCCAATTTGCTGCAATTTCCCCAAATTGACCACGGCAATCCGATCCGAAAGCGTAAGGGCTTCTTCCTGATCGTGGGTTACGTAGATGGTCGTGATTCCAAGATCCTTCTGAAGCTTTCGGATCTCGGCACGAACCTGAATACGGATTTTTGCATCGAGATTGCTCAGGGGTTCATCCAGGAGGAGCACGTCCGGGTTTAAGACGAGAGCCCTTGCCAAGGCAACACGTTGTTGCTGCCCTCCTGATAATTGGCCAGGGTAGCGGTTTTCCAGCCCTGTCAGGTTGACCAGCTTCAGTACATGGGAGATCTTTCCGCCGATCTCTGAACTCGAAAATTTCTTGAGCTTAAGGCCATAGGCAATATTGCTTGCAATGGTCATGTGAGGCCAAAGAGCATAGTTCTGGAAAACCATCCCTATGTTTCTCTCATAAGGAGCCAGTGCGGACACCTCCCTGTCCCCGAAATAGATCCCTCCATGATCCGGCTTATGAAAGCCACCGACGAGGCGAAGGATGGTCGTCTTTCCGCAACCCGAAGGCCCGAGGAGGGTGAAAAGCTCTCCATCCTTGATATCAATGGAGACATGGCTCACAGCTTCTAACGTGCCAAACCGCTTGACAACGTCCTCAAGTCTGATGTCCATAGACGGGTCCTACTTAAAAAATCGCATAGCGCATAGAGCACAGCGCATATGGAGAATACAAAGGGCTATTTCGTCGATCGTGGGTATTGAACCAGTCACAAAAAATTAATTGAAGATCGCACAGAGATTGGTGTAGAAATGATGCTCACCTCCCCATCCGCCCTTTTAACAAAGGGAAGGAAAGGGGGGATTTGCATTCTCTTCTTTACCGACACTCACACTGACACTGAAATTGGCGCTGCTATTTCTTTATCAAATCCTTATGTTTCTCAGCAATCTCCTTCCGGAAATAGGAGTTGACCTCTTCGATCCTCTTCTTGGGCCCAGCAACCTTCTCATCGTATACGTTTCCGACATTAATATCGTAGAAGGATCGGATTCCATTCGTAAATTCAACTGCTTTTTCTGCATTCGAACCTGGGGCTCCCTGGACCTTATACTTCGACGTAATAGGATAAAGTCCCCTCTCCATAAAGACCCTCTGCCCTTCCTCGGTTAAAAGAAATTCGATGAAGGCATGACCTGCTTTAGGGTGCGGCGCTCCCTTCAGAACCGCCATGGGCTCTGGGGTCACATAGGCATTCGATGGATACACAAACTTGATATCGTATCCTCCCAGAACTTCGGCGAAGGCCATATAACTCGGCACGGCAAAACCAACGGCAAACTCGCCTTTGGACACCACATTGGGAACATCACGAGACCTGGCTGTGAAGATCCCTGTGTTTGCGGCCAGCTTCTTCAGCCAGTCCCATCCCTTCTCCCATCCGTGCATGGCAAGAATGACTTCATAAGACGCATGGCTTGAACTCGACCGGTCAGGCGTGCATTGAGCGATCTGACCCTTCAGCTTTGGGTTGAGCAGGTCATCCCAGTCTTTAATCGTGACCCCCAGACGCTGGAGCAACTTCGGCTGATAAATAAGCCCATAGGGCTCAAGGGTCGTCCCAACCCAGAACTTTTTGTCGTCCTTCAATGGTAGTCCAATGGGCTTTCCAATAGTCGCTGGAATCTCATCCCACATCTGTTTAGGGATCTGAACCTGGTCCAGGAGCCCTTGATCTGCCAAGCTATCAAAAAGCGTTCCTTCTCCGCCCCAGAAGACATCGGCCTGGGGTTTTCCCCTCCATTCCATGATCTGCCCGTAGGCCACAGGTGTTCCCTGCGGAATAGCGCTGGTCTTCACATCGACGTTATATTTCTTCTTGACATAGGCGGCAAAAGCCTTCAAGGCCGGATCATGAACATCCTTGGAAACCGGCGTGATCAGGTAAAATTCATTCTCGATGGGAGTCTGGCCAAAGGCCCAACCTCCAAAACAGAGAAACCCCATCAACAAAAAAGTGAGCATGATGATAATTCGTTTCATTTGATACCTCCTCTCTCCGAATTTTCAATTATCCTCAATATCGCCTCCATAATAAACGCAAAAATTGAGGGATGTCAAGATAAATTGATCCCTAAATTCTCAGTCGCCATGCTATTGACTTTGCTTTAGAAATCAATTAGTTTTAGAAAAAAGGATCTCCGAGCCCTTTTCCTAAACTCCTATGGGGGCATGGGAACGGGCCGTCAGGGCAAGGCTGGAAACGGTCTTACCTCCCGTGTTTGGAAAGGAGATGGATGATCGAAATGAAATGCCGATATCCTAAACAC
>DATIGG010000515.1:0-3168 GCA_035454825.1 Thermodesulfobacteriota bacterium
AATCACAACCTTTATCAGCATCGTTTTTTTGTTCAGCCTCTGTTCTGCACAGGAAAAGCTCCAGTTGAAAGATCAGAAAGACAAGGAGAGCTACAGTCTCGGCTACCAGTTTGGGCAAAGCCTGAAAACCCAGGGAGTAGACATCGACCTTGATATCTATACGAACGGAATCAAAGACGGACTGAAGGGGAGTGCCTCTGCGATGAGTCAGGAGGAAATCCGGTCCACGATCATGGAGTTGCAGAAGAGGCTTGCAGCGGCCCGGCAGAAAGAATTAAAGGAGAAGGCTGCTAAGAATCTCGCTGAGGGGAAAGCCTTCCTGGAGGAAAATGGGAAGAAGGAAGGGGTCAAGACCCTTCCCGACGGTCTGCAATATAAGGTTCTTACGGAGGGCTCCGGCAAGATGCCGAAAGCGACGGATACTGTAAAGGTCCACTACCGCGGGACCCTTATCGACGGCACCGAGTTTGATAGCTCCTATAAGAAAGGTCAGCCGGCGACTTTTCGGGCTGATAAGGTTATCAAAGGCTGGACAGAAGCCCTCCAGTTGATGAAAGAAGGGTCCAAATGGCAGCTCTTTATTCCGCCAGAGCTTGCCTACGGTGAGCGCAGCATGGGCCAAATCCCGCCCAACAGCACCCTGGTCTTCGAGGTAGAGCTTTTGTTCATTGGCGACAGCGCCAGTCCCAAGACAGACGATCCCAAGAAGCCGGCCGCTGACAGCAAGACCAAATAAGATGGAAATCGTAATAGGTGCCCCGTCGAGGACATCGGCATGATGGGTCTGTGGCACAGAAGTATTACCGGGAGCATAAAATAAGTTACATTTTAAAACCGATTTTCACCGCCCACTCGCCCCTAAAGATGGGGCTTGTTCGAGACGCTGAGGCCACAGAGGAGTATATTTGTATGGAGAATCGGGAGATGCTTATTCTCCATAAATCTCAGGCCTTTGGCCAGTCAATTACCCGAAGGGCAGAAAGTGTTTTGTTTGTCGGTGCCTCCCGACAAACAAAACGTCATTTTCTCTGCGATCTCTGTGCCTCTGCGGTGAATACCATCTATTTTGTGCTCTCCTAAATAATTTAATTTTTTTGACTCAATTGAGGTGTTACTGAGGTTTTTTCGCCCATTGAATAATGGCGGGTTCACCCTTCTCTTCAAAGACGATCCCTCCGTCCACCACCTCAATGGTTCTGCCTGTTTTACCCGGGTCAATTCCAAGCGCCTTTTTTGCCCTTTCGGGAAAGAAACGGGCATCACTTAGCAGGGTGATCTGGCCATAGGCGCCACATCTGCAAAAACCTGAGGCTCCCACTGTTTCAGGAATTTCCACTTCAACATGACAAAATGGACACCGTTTCTTCATGATAATGTTCTCTGGTTTGCCTCGTAGCTCATAGGCCGTAATTACAAAAACACATTTTTGCTCTGGATCATTTGAACTTGGCTTAACCTTGAACCTTTTTCTTCAACACCTCCAAGAATTCTGCTGGAGATAATATCTTTGCCCCTTCGTACTCTTTTCTTGGAAAGTGCCGTTTGTTACCCGTGACAAGTGCTATGGCCCCACCTGATAGGGCCACGTCTATAAAGGGTTCATCATCAGGGTCAGGGAGACGAAACTTGCAAGGCTTCGCCGAAACGAGAAACCCCTCTTGTTCCACCTGTTGCAAAAAATCTTCTACCTGGTCCTGGGGAAAGTCAAATTTTGAACGGTTCAAGACATCTCGATACTCCGAAAGAAGGCGAACATCATAGGCCAATTGAATGGCTCCATCTGCCACAAGACGGAGGAGGGCCGCTGCTTTGCTATAAGGCTTAAGGATGCCGGAAACAAGGACATTGGTATCGAGCACAATGATCATCGTTTGCGGCTCTTGCGAACAGTCTTGATCTCAGATTCAATTTGAGAATCGGTCCATCTGTCCAATCCTACCTCGATAGACTTTTTCTGCAACTCCTCCAAGGCCAAGAGGGCGCGGCTGCGACGAATGGTCCGGACGGTTTCCCTGACAGCTTTCACTCGTCGCCATTCCTTGGAATCATGCATGGCGTACCAAAGGTCATATTCTTCCTGGAGCCCTAACCAAAGGTTCGGGGTCGTATTGAAGGCTCGTGAAAGTCTTAACGCCATGTCGGGAGTAATCGCCCCATGCTCATTGATAACCTTGGAAATGGTTTTTCTCGAGACCCCCAGGATCTTAGCCAAATCCGTGATAGAAATGGACAGGGGGAGCAAATGATGATTCTTCAAAATGCGCCCGGGATGAACAGGCGGTCTTTTCCTCTCTCGCATATTTCACCTCTCAATGGTAATCTTCATAATTCACTTCGAAGACATGGCCCTCTTTGAAGATAAAGGTAACGCGCCAATTGCCGGAAACCTTCACAGCCCATCGGCCTACCTGCCTCGGTAATAACAGATGTAATTCTGAACCCGGGTAAGCCATATCGCGAATCTCCCTGGCCATGTTCAGGCGATCCAGGATATCCTCCAACTTGTTCGCATGTTTTGGTTCAATTCCTTTCTTGGTGCCATCGTAAAATAAATCTTCCAGCCCTTTATAAGAGAAAGATTTTATCATGAGAGCATTGTAACCTTATAGGTTACGTGCTGTCAATTAAATCGTATCCAAATTGAGCGATTCTATTTTCAACCTAGCGAGGTGTTTTGGTCACGTCTGTTCTCCGTCGAATGGGGTTTCGGTCTATTGCTTCTTTCCTACAAGAATCGCCACCTTGGCTTTTATTCTTCCCTGACACTTACATTAATCACTGGCACCAACTGAAAAAAGTCTGGCGTCTGAAGGCTGCGTGCGGTAGGCGAGTCTAAAAGTCCAGCGTCTTCCTTGCCGTTCCCCATCCGCACGGGTAACTAAGTAAGAGATTTTCCATCGGGGAGGGAGTAATCCCTCCCTTTTTTTTCTGAATTTTCTTGAAAGTGTGACGACGCTGGCATCGAAGTGGCATTTGATCTTCAACTGATAATCTGATATATATTTAGTGGATTCCCCCAGTTTGGCAAAGTAATCTGTCAGATTTCAAGGCGCTTGGACATCGCGCAGGAAGTGCATGATCCCTGAATTCAACCTTGACGGCAATCTTCCAGAGGGCATTCATTCAATCATGGAAGGAGAGTTTTTTGATCATTTTGCAACCTCCTCG
>DATIGG010000516.1:0-8032 GCA_035454825.1 Thermodesulfobacteriota bacterium
ACCAGGCGCTCAAAGATATCACCCTTGCCATTAGAGATCGACAGATCACTGCCTTGATCGGTCCATCAGGATGTGGCAAATCCACCTTTCTTCGGACCCTCAACCGTATGAACGATCTTATTCCCCATACCCGCGTCGAAGGACTGATTATGCTCGACGGCGACGATATTTATCGTCCTGAAACTGATGTCGTTTCTCTCAGGCAGAGGGTTGGCATGGTTTTTCAACGTCCAAACCCGTTTCCAAAAAGCATTTTTGAGAACGTAGCCTTCGGTCCAAGGGTATTGGGAAGCTATTCAACAAAGGAGACTGAAGAGAAGGTGGAGCAAAGCCTGAAAGCAGTGGGCCTCTGGAAAGAAATATCGAACCACCTCCAGACCGATGCGCTGGAACTCAGTCTGGGACAACAGCAACGTCTCTGCATTGCACGTGTCTTAGCCGTTCAGCCCGAAGTTATTTTAATGGATGAACCCTGTTCAGCCCTCGATCCTGTGGCTACGCTCAAAGTTGAGGAGCTGATGCAGGATTTGAAGATGAACTATACCATCGTCATTGTTACTCACAACATGCAACAGGCGGCTCGCACCTCTGACTGGACAGGTTTTTTCCTCTTGGGAGAAATGCTGGAATATGGGCTGACAGGTGACATTTTCACGCGGCCCAAGGACCACCGGACTGAAAATTACATCACGGGAAGATATGGATAACAGAATAAGCACCAAATCCCAGGCACCAAATCCCAAACGAACGACCGTATGCAAAACTTCAAGCTTTGGAAAGAATGGTTTTGATCATTTGATATTGAAATTTGGAGATTATTTGAGATTTGGAATTTGGAATTTAGGAATTCTGATATGCTTTGCCTCTTTTTTGTTTGCCATGGTACTTTGTATGGGCTGCCAGAGGTCAAAGACAGGGATTACAGTGGCAGGATCTACTTCGGTCGAACCTTTTGCAGAACTTCTCGCTGAAGAATACATGCGACTCCATCCCGGCTCCCATCTCTACGTTCAAGGGGGTGGATCGAGCTCTGGAATTATGGCAGTCAGAACCAAAGCTGCGAACATCGGAATGGCATCCCGCTTCCTCCTGCCGGATGAGAAAAACCTGTATGCGACGATGATTGCCAAGGATGCGATTGCCATTATCGTCCATCCAGCCAATCCCGTGAACAATCTGTCTCTGCTTCAAGTCAGCAAAATCTTCTCTGGCGAGATTAAAAACTGGAAAGGTGCGGGAGGATATTCCCATCCAATTGTTCTCGTCACCCGTGAGGAGGGATCCGGGACCCGGGAAGCTTTTCAGAACTTCGTGATGAAGAAGGAAGAGATCAGCCTCGAAGCTCTGGTCCAGGACTCTAACGGAGCCATCCGCCAGGTCGTGTCAAGCGATCCCAATGCCATCGGCTACATTTCACTGGGACTGGTCAACGACAAGGTCAAGGCCTTGACGATCGGCGGGGTGGAACCGGACCCAGCCAATATCGAAAATGGAAAATATACACTGGTCAGGCCTTTCTTATTCGTTTTTAACGGAAATCCGGAAGGTGAAGCCAAGGCCTTTCTGGATTTCGTATTGAGCCCGGCAGCTCAGAAACTGCTCCAGAAGGAAGGTCTGGTCTCCGTCCTTCAGAAATTAGCCCAATAGCCATGGAAATTAAAGAAAAGGTTATCGAAAAAATTTTTCTCGTGGTGGCCCTCTCGTCGATCGCGGTCTTGGGTCTGATCACCCTCTTTATCTTCGAGGAGGGGATCCCTCTGATCTGGAAGATTGGCCCTCGAGCCTTCATCCTTGGCGAACGGTGGGTACCGAGTCAAGGGTCCTTTGGAATCTTGCCGATGATCGTCAGCTCCTTCTGGGTAACCTTTGGAGCCCTCGCCCTGGGTATCCCCCTTGGGTTAGCCTGCACGATCTTTCTTTCCGAATGGATCCCTTCTTCTGCAGCCGTCGTGCTCAGACCAGCCATCCATCTACTGGCAGCCATCCCATCGGTCATCTACGGTTTTTGGGGGCTGGTCGTTGTCGTCCCCATTGTTCGAAATTATCTTGGCGGGCCTGGCCTGAGCATCCTCTCAGGCTCTTTGATCTTGGGTTTTATGGCCCTGCCAACCATTATCAGCATCTCTGAAGACTCCCTGAGGGCCCTTCCGCCTTCCTATAAGCAAGGAGCCTTTGCCCTGGGAGCAACGCACTGGCAGACCATCTGGCGCGTACTCATCCCTGCGGCCCGGTCCGGAATTGTGGCGAGCATCATCCTGGGGATGGGCCGGGCCATTGGAGAAACCATGGCCATGATTATGATTTTAGGAAACGCCGTAAAAATGCCAACCTCATTTCTCGACTCCGCGAGGACCTTAACAACAAACATCGGCATCGAAATGGCTTATGCATCGGGAAACCACCGGCAGGCCCTTTTCGCCACCGGGGTCATCCTTTTTGTCATTATCATGCTCCTCAATTCCTTAGCGATTTTTCTTTCTCGAAGGAGGATCGCTTGAAGGCTCGCCATTCACGATATCTGACGCAGGGCATTGCAAAAGTTCTGATCTGGATCTCTGCCTTATCCACAATCGCAGTGATGGTCATCATCCTGATCCAAGTCCTCCGAGAGGGTCTTCCCGTTCTCAGTCTTCAATTCTTCCTCGATTCCCCCAAAGATATGGGCCGGGCAGGGGGTATCTTCCCAATGATCATTGGAACTTTTTCCCTGACAGCAGTAGCGATCCTCGTTGCAGCGCCTCTCGGAATTGGAACGGCCATCTTCCTGAGGGAGTATACCCTGGAGAGCCGAGTCAGTCATATGATCCGATTTGGAACCGACTGCCTCGCAGGAGTGCCATCGATCATCTTCGGGTTGTTCGGCTTCGTCTTTTTCGTCATTTATCTGAACCTGGGTTGGTCCATTTTATCCGGCGGTTTGACCCTGGCTGCGATGATCCTGCCCACCATCATCTCGACAGCGGAGGAGGCCATCAAGGCGATTCCCAATTCCTATCGTGAGGTTAGTTATTCCCTGGGAGGAACAAAGTGGCAGACAGTGACGCGGGCTATCCTGCCGAGTGCACTCCCGGGTATCTTCACAGGAATCATCCTGAGCGTTGGAAGGAGCATCGGAGAAACCGCAGCAGTCATTCTCACCGCTGGCTCCACTCTGGTGATGCCCACCTCCCTCTTCTCCCCGGTCCGTACCATGTCCGTCCACTTCTACATCCTCGCCCGGGAAGGAATCTCTATGGAGATGGCTTACGGTACAGGAGCGGCTCTCATCCTGCTTGTCCTTTTCGTCAATACGATAGCCCATTTTTTAGTTGAGCGATATATCCGGCACCGATCCTGAAGGGGTTTATGTCTCAGACCAATAAATTAACGATCAAAAACTTTAGTTTCTATTATGAGTCTTCCCCGGTTCTCCGGAATATAAACCTCGAAATCAAACCGGACGAGATATTTGTAATTTTCGGTCCCTCTCAGAGTGGAAAAACGACACTTCTGAAAAGCTTTAACCGCCTGGCCGATCTGACCCCTGGGGTCAAACATACGGGTAACATTTTTTTGGATGGGAGTGATGTTTACGATCCGAAGGTCAATCTGACTCAACTGAGGAGAAGAATTGGAATGGTCTTTGACCTTCCGACGCCGCTGCCCCTGTCGATTTTTGACAACGTAGCTTATGGTCCCAGATTAGGGGGTGCCCGGAAAGATCGCCTCTCTGAAACCGTCGAAAAGGCCCTGCGATCCTCCGTGCTCTGGGAGGAGGTTAAAGACCGACTTCAGGATTCAGCCCTTCGGCTTTCCGGCGGGCAACAGCAACGCCTCTGCATCGCGCGGGTTTTGGCATTGGAGCCGGAGGTCCTCCTCCTCGATGAACCCTGTTCAGGCTTGGATCCAATTTCGACGGCGAGTATTGAAGAATCCCTCATGCAATTGAAGAAGCATTATACGATCATTCTGGTGCCTCATAACGTCCAGCAGGCTTCGCGGGTTGCTGATCGGGCAGGATTCTTTTTAAATGGTGAACTGGTCGAAGAAGGCCCGGCCTTCCAAATCTTCACCCATCCCAGAGATAAACGAACCGAAGATTATGTCACTGGGAAATTTGGTTAATCAGAAAAGGAGGTCATCATGGTGACAGAGACTCATTTCCAGAAAGAATTGGAGAAATTGAAGGAGAATCTCCTCAGAATGGCAGCACTTGTGGAGAAAGTAATTTCTGATGCAGTTCAGTCGCTCATGAAAAGAGATTCGGAACTGGCTCAAAAGACCATCACCTCAGATGATTCCATTAACGACCTTGAGATCGTCATTGAGGAGATGTGCTTGAAGCTTCTTGCCTTAAGGCAACCCATGGCCATCGATCTTCGCTTCATCACCGCTGCCATGAAAATCGTAACCGATCTCGAACGTATGGGTGACCAGGCGGTCAATATTGCAGAGCGGGCCATCTCTCTCAATCAAGAGCCACAGCTTAAACCCTATATCGACCTTCCGAGGATGGCGGAGATTGTTCAATCAATGGTCAAGGACGTATTGGATGCTTTTGTGAAGCAAGATTCAAGGTTAGCCCGCTCCGTGTGTGAACGGGATGATCTCGTCGATGGATTGAACGATCAGGTCTTTCGCGAACTGCTCACCTATATGATCTCTGATTCGAAAACCATCACGAGAGCGGTGCATTTGATGATTGTGAGCCGTTGTCTGGAACGGATTGCAGATCATGCAACAAACATCGCTGAAGACGTGATTTTCATGGTCGATGCCCGGGTGATCAAACACCACGCGGAAGAAAAAGAGAAAAATAAAAGTTAAGGCTAAGGTTAAGGTTGAGACTCAGGAGAAGGTTAAGTTGTATTTCGGATTAATTGACAGATGAAAATAGCTGAACTGAACTGGCAAAAGCCCCAGACTGACCTTGAAATCCTGAAAAGGCAGGTCGTCATTGAGACCTACCGCTCCCGTGGTCCTGGAGGGCAGCGGAAGAACAAGACAGAAACTTCGGTTCGTCTCAAACATCTTCCTACAGGGATAACCGTCGTTGCCACAGAACATCGCTCTCAATCTCAGAATTTGAAGCTTGCCTTCGAAAGACTCAGGGAACGTCTCCGGCGACTGCAACAAAAAAGGCGTCGAAGAATACCGACCGTGGTGCCTTTGAAGGCAACCGAGAAAAGGATTGAAGAGAAGAAGCTCCATTCCATCCACAAGCGGATGAGGCAAAAGATCCAGAAAGGACGCCTCTCCGAAGAATGAAACTCCCGGTTCATGCGTTGCCACTCTCACTGGAACGAACCAGAAACAGAACAGGGATGATGCTTAAGGTTAAGAGCGCCAGAAGGCGGAAACTCCAGGAGAAGGAAGATATCTCTGCAACATACCCAATGCCCAGTGGAAATGCCCCGCCTCCGAGGAGGTAGCCAATCATGAAAACCAGTGAGACTGCAAGATTCCTAATGGATGATGGAAAAATAGTCGACAACATGGTAAAGCCGGCTGGAAATGCGCAGGCCACAGATGAGGCCTGAAGGATGACCAGCAGGGAAGTAATGCCCGGGTTCTCAATCACCCCGATCAACAGGATCAACACGCCCGTCGCTGTTAAAAATAGGGCCATCGCTTTTTTATGCCCTACCCGGTCCATAATCCAACCTGAGAAAAACAGGATCAGGAACCCAGCCACTCTCGAAAAACTGATCAGTGTGTTTGCCAGTTCTCGGCTCATCCCTCGCTCGGTGACCAGAAAGAGAGGCATCATGCTGTAGGCACCGAAACTCGCCCCAATCGATACACTAAAGAAAGCCACCATCATCCAAAAAACGGGCCGAGTGAAGAAACTTCGCATGGCGCTGAACCGAGGAGCCTCCCCCCTGTGATCCCCTCCTCGGCCAAGCAAGAGGAAGATCAACCCCATCAGGATGGACCAGATCCCCATGAGAGCAAGCACCCCGCGCCAGGAAATAAGCCTCAAAAGGGCCTCGGTCAGCAGAGGAGCCGTGACAAACCCTAAATTGGGCGCGATTTCATGAAAGGCCATGGCTTTTCCCCAATGCTCCCTTGAAACCAGGTCCGTGACAATGGCGATTCCGGAAGGGAGGTAAAAACCTGCCGAAAGCCCGGCAATGATCAACGATAGGTACATCCCTGTGAGAGAGGCCGTTTGAGACAGGGCGATCATTGCTACTCCCATTACTCCTGCTGACAACAAGATAGTCCGGCGATGGCTCAAACGGGCCGTGACGAACCCTGACGTAAAAAGCCCTGTACAGTAGCCTGTGGCCATCAGGAGAAAGAGAGATCCTGCCTTTGTAAACCCTAACCCGAGATCTGTTTTTATAACGGGGAGCAGAGGCGCTATCGCTACCCTGCAGACAAAATTAAGATAAAAGATTCCTACAAGAAGGGAAAGGGGAAGCAATGGGAAGGGGAAAATATCTCGAATGAGGCCCTGGAGCCTGTTGGAGGTCACTGATTGAAATCCACGCGAAATCAGACCATTGTGATATTATAAAGGCAAAAACGCTTTAATCTTTTAACCTCTTTTTTAACCAGAGTCAAAAAGGGCCCACAGAGATATTCCGGGAATAAAAAGACATACTGGATCAATGGCGGGAACGGGGAAAGGTGTCTCAGCGGATACGCCGGTTCTCCAGAATCACCTGGTCGACGATTTCTCCGCAAACAACGCATCGCCATCCAAAAAAGTGTTCACAATCTCCATAAAACTTTTCATACACCATCATCCCACCACATCGATGGCACCTCATAATTTCTACCTCCTTTAGGGAATGATTCTGGGGATCGATGCCCTGCTGCATTCCTGAGTTCAGGTAATTCTTCTTTTTCAGCATCCGAACTTGTCCAGCTTTCATAGCCAACATTTTACCCAAAAAGGAGGAAGAGTAAATAAGGTGAACCCTGTATTTTCTGAAAAAAAATACTGTATTTCTGATGGGAAAAACCCCTTTTCTTGCGGAATGATAGGGAATTATCCCCTTGCAGTCAAAACCCTGATATCCGCCACCGTAGTTTGGTTATAAGAGGTGATCACCGGATTCAAATCCATTTCAATGATCTCCGGATACTGAACAACGAGTTGAGAGACTCCTAAGAGCAGGTTCTTCAGGCCTTCAATATCCCCTGTTTTCCCTCGGTATCCGTCAAGCAACGGAAATCCTTTCACTCTGTAGATCATCTCCTGGGCATCGGCCGGTTCAATAGGGATAAGCCTGAAGGAGATATCTTTGAGGAGTTCAACAAAGATTCCCCCCATGCCGAACATCAAAACATGGCCAAACTGGGAATCCATCGTCACTCCGATAATCACTTCAATGCCTGACAACATTTTCTCAATCACAACACCCTGCATTCGGATTGCCGGTTTCACTTTCTTGGAGTTACCCTCGATCCGTTCATAGGCATGAATCAACTCCTCCTCACGATTCAAGCCCGTAAAAACTCCACCGATATCGGTTTTGTGGATCACATCCGGCGAGAGGATTTTCATCACAACAGGAAACCCGATGGAGAGCGCTGCCTGGAGGGCTTCTTGTTCATTCCTTGCCATCCTCCATGGAGCGGTCGGAATGCCCCAGTTTTCAATCAGCTCTTTTGCTTCATTGTAAAGAAGAGCATTCCTTTGCTCTCCCCTCGCCTTCGAAAGGATTTCATCGATTCCCACGGGCATTTTTCCTTTCTGACATCTTTCTGAAGTGGAAAAGGTTTGCCAGGGATTTTGCAGCCCTTTCCGGAGTCGGATAGTTTGGGATCCCCGATTGTTCAAGAAGCCTGATCTCTTCACCCCAGATCCCTTCAGGAGAGGAAAAACAGCAGAGGATCGGTTTTTCAGTCCTCCGCTCAAGAAGTAAATCAGAGAGGATCCCCACCGAAGCCCGGTTGGCCGAGGCGAACATGATACAGAGGAGGATGGCATCCGTATTCGTATCTTCCAAAGCCGCCTCGACGATTCCTTTGATGGCCTCTGAATCGTACCAGGCAGGCCCCATGTCCACGGGATTGGTCCGGATCGCAAGAGGTGGAA
>DATIGG010000517.1:0-5899 GCA_035454825.1 Thermodesulfobacteriota bacterium
AGACTGTTGAGTGTGAATCTGATTGCGCAATGGGAGATGGCATCCCCTGTGTTTCTGTGGCGAGAGCATTTTCCCTGTTTAGGTAGGTAAGAATATTGTGAATTCCGTGCCAATGGGGAATCTATTTTTAACTTCAAGCCGTCCACCGTGGGCCTGGATAATCCTCTGACAGATCGCCAGGCCCATCCCGATTCCGGTCGGTTTCGTGGTGAAGAAAGGCTCAAAGAGGTGACCAAGGTTTTCAGGTGGAATCCCTGGTCCGTTGTCAGAGAAGCAGAGCTTAAGCCATGGAGAGAGGATTTCGGTCTTAATCAAAAGCTCTCCTCCTGGGCCACAGGCTTCTTCAGCATTTTTTATCAAATTCAAAAAAACTTGCTTCAGGAGCGCACCATCGGCCTGGACTGTTGGCGAATTTTCGGAAAGCTCCTGTCTTATCCTGATGTTGATCGGGCCTGTTTCAGCCAATTTAACGGTTTTCTGAATCACCTCGCCGATCGCAGTGGATTCCTTCTCGATCTTTAAAGGTCTGGTAAAATATTGGAAGTTTAGAAGGATGTGGTTGAGCCGCTCGATCTCCTCCCGGATGATCTCGTGGTATTCCCGAACATTCGGAAGATCGATATTCCCCAGATCACATGCCAAAAGGTTTGAAGCCCCTTTGATGGACGCTAAAGGGTTTCGGATCTCATGGGCAATGCCTGCCGCCATCTCACCCAGAAATTCCAGTTTCTCCTGCATCTGGGCAAGGATGTCGAAGGCTGTGCGATGTTTGAAAACACCGATGGCTAAGATTGAAGAGTAGGTAACACAGCCCAGGTGGCCCAGCGGAGGGATATGGATGTTCAGGATCTGGACAAGATCCGTGATGCCGGTCAAGACAGCGATGATAAAGGCGGCCAGAATATAACGGAGCCGGGCCCTCTCATCCTCCGATCGAGCCTTACGGATTGCATTATAGACCATGAATACGCTGCTTAAGAGAAAGGGAACAAGGAAGATGAAGTAGAGGATATTCCAGGCAATTCCATCAACGAACTGTTGGATCCCCGGATGAACGAGCGCCAGAGGAGAACTCAATGCCAGAAAGCCTGAAAACAGATAAGCGAGGATGATCCAGAACGTCAGTTTTCGTTCGGGTCTGACCAGAGCGTTTACGATATGAAACATGAGGGCAGGGGCCATCCCGGAACCGATCAGGGAGAAATAAAACCAGAATCGGATCTTTGTGAGTAAAAACATGAAGTCGCCGAAATTCCAGACCATGAGTGAGATGCAACCAAAGAAAAAGGCGAGGTAGAGAGAAGACCTTGAGGTCCGAAAGAGAACCAGGATGGCAAAGATGAGATTGATCAAAGCCGCGGTGAATGCTAACGAAATATCGATGGTGAAGATAATTTGATCCATAAGCTTTGCACGTTGGTTACAGTCTATAAAATCTGTATGAAGAAGTCAACGGAAATCGAAGGGAACAAAGAATTTCTCGGTCTCGGTGACGATTGGATCGGGGTGGTCTCCCCTCCGAAACCATGAAATGCGGATCATTGAGGAGAGGGTTACCAGTGGATAGTGCTGAACGGGGCCGTTTTAGAGTTGCCTGACCATTGCCTCATCGCTCGAAGGTGCCGCTTCAAGTTTTCTCCGGAGAGACCACCCCGATCCAATCCACTGTTTGAATGTCCCACTTGACTTCCTTAGCATCCTTTAATGTCCGTGTGTCGCATCAAAAAAAGATCTGTAATCCGAGGTGGATATATTGGGTGTTCAAAACATTGTTCTTTCCGGCAAACCGGTCGCGATAGGCTAACACGATGCAGAGGGGAACAGGAAATTTCTTTGCGAGGAAGATCGGAAGGGTGGAATAGGAGAGGCCAATCACGTAAACATGGCTCCGGTAGTTCGTCTCCTCTTCGACGGAGTGATACCTAAATCCCCTGCTTCCATTCACCTTATCTTTCATCTTGCCCTCGAAATGGTAGAGGAGGGAGGCACTCAGCCCTTCGAAAAGAGTATATTCTGCAAATAGTTTCAACCCCATGATATCTCCAATGTTTCTTTTTACATTTTCTCGATTGGATGTTAATGGAAGGTTCACATCGTCAGGAATCCTCAGGGTCGTTCTTCGTGGAAGGATAAGGTCGTATTCGAACGTTGCGTTCAAAACGAGGTTTCTGATGGCTGTGTAATCATGATTGAAGCAGAAGAGAAAGGCATAGGCGCCGCTTCCAAAGTCGAGATCGACAAGGTTGTCCGGGTCGTCTAATTCTCCTGTTGGCAGCCTCACGCCTCCAGTGAACGCCAGTCTCCATTTATCGTTCTTGAAATATTGATATCTTGTTCCTACCTCAAGGTCTCCGACCCCTTTTTCAGACCATGTCTTGAATCTCTTATACCCGTAACCGGTGACGTCGATCGTGCCATCGCCGTTGATATCAAGGCCCCCGCCGAGCAGGTTAAGGACGTCCCTCGTGGTCAAAGGGACCGTTCCTGGTAAGCTTAAGGGAGCCAGCGTGTTCAAATCGGAGTTCTTGCCTACGGTGGCCTTCAGTGTAACCAGCTTTGCCCTGACATTATTCCTCTGCCAATAGTATGGAAGGGTGATACCGGCAGTCAGCCTATCGGTCACTCCGTACATGAACGAAACGAAGAGGTCTGTGAATTCGTATTGAAATGACACCAGGCTCTTACCGATGTTTGCCGAGCCGGGAGCCATCCCAAAGGCCTTTTCCACAAGGGATAAAGAAGGAAACGCCGTGCTGTCAAGCGTTCGATTGTTATAATCGACTGCCAGGTCCTCAAGGTTTCCTTTGGCACCGTACCTTTTGTCGACAGGCCAGTAAAATCTTCCATCGAGGTTCCCTCTGAAGACCCCTTTAGGCAGGACCATCGCATCTTCGGCGAAGGTAAAGCTTCCTTCGGAAAGAACGGCTGCCAGAAGGAGAGAAATCGCCACGATCTTCCTTCCGAGGAGGGATGTTCCAAGCATATGGTTTGGCCTTAGGATCGCCCGCCCACTTCTCACGAAAGATTGGCTTTGTCGTGTGGACCGTTTTGACTTATACCCATCAAACGCTGTCTCTGAAAGCCAGAAGCAAGCCTTTTCCATTGAGTATCCATTCCAATTTCTAATCCGTCAGAACAAAACTCATCACATCTGTCCTGGAGTATCTCCCCAACCCGTCCCACGATTCGACATACCAGTAGATGGTTGAACCGCTCTTGTTTTTGGTCAGCATCTTTATGCGGAGCCATTGAAGGGCTGTCAATGTCTTTGAAAATGCCCCTTCACTCCCGTTCGGATTCTCAATCACAAAGGAATATGTCTTTTTGGTTAAGCTGCTGTCACTTCCAAACACCACCTTGAACTTCTTGTTGCAGTTGGTCTGCCAGGTTAAGGTTGGCCGAGATCGTTTTCTGGTAGGGGAGATATTTGGATTTCCAGCGGGCTCAGGCCCAACAACAAAAGAACGAACTGCACTGGTTTCTGTTGTCCAGTCTGCTCTTGTTCCAATAACCCTCCAGTAGACTGTCCCTCCGGATGCCCCTTGAATCATCATTATTTCTTCCCATGTATCTGAAGGGATTGTGATCTGGGTGGCAGGAGATTGTACTGCAAACTCAAAGGAGACCGATGCAAAGGATCTATCGGAAGAGAACTGGACTTTGTAATCCTTGAAGGTTGCCGAAACATTCCAAGAAAACGTTGGAGGAGGATATAGAGAGCAGGCATTAAAATATTCGTTGATCGATGGTGATTCAAGAGTAATTGGTGGCAATGTCAGAGAGAACTTCTGGATGCGTTGATTGTAGGTATCAGCGACATAGATATTCCCCGATGAATCTACAGCCAAGCCATTCGGATATGAAAACTGGCCCTCCTCGTTGCCGTGTGAACCCAATGCAGTAATAAGGTTTCCATTTGAATCAAACTTCTCCACTCGCGGGTTTTCAGGAGGAAAGGTGATAAATGGAGGACTCAGTTGAGACAACAGCACATAGACATTCCCCCAAGGATCTGCTGCCAGGCCGTTGGGAAAATTATAATCAAACGGTAAACCCCATTTACTTATGAAGTTTCCATTCGGGTCTAACTTTTGGATGCGAAGATTACCCCTGTCAACAACATAAATATTACCGGAGGGATCTAAGGCTATGCCGCCAGGCCGGTCAAATTGTCCGTCACCCGTTCCCCAGTCGCCCCATTTCGCGATCAAGTTTCCATTCGGGTCAAATTTCCAGATACTTGTCCTATCCGGGACCGGACAAGCGGAAAGAAAGCAGCAATAATAAGTGCTGGCATAGACATTGCCCGGCGAATCCACCGCAATTGAATCGAAACAAAGAAAATTAGGCGGCAGATGCCACCGGGTGATGAAGTTGCCGTCCGAATCAAATTTTTCGATGGTTCCCTCGGTAGCAAGAACATAGACATTTTCCGAAAGGTCGAGAGCCGGACCTCGTGGATAATAAGCGAGACCTGAAGCAGGAGAACTCCACCGGCTAATGAAGTTCCCGCTTGAGTCAAACTTCTGAACAGAAGAATTCCCCGCATCGGTTACGTAAATATTGCCCGAGGCACTCACTGCAATTCCGATCGGGTTTTTGAATTGTCCATCCCCTGTCCCATAAGAACCCCACATGAGCTCAAAGTTGTATACTTCTTCTTGAACCGTTACCAAAACATCTAAGTCTTTTGTTATTCCACCTGCGTGAAGTCTGACTCTGGTTGTATGGTTACCAGAAGGAAGGATGGAATAATCCCATATCGTGCTGAATGCTGAATTCTCAGCCATTGGATAACTGGGAAAAGCATTTAAGATTTCCACCCGGCTGCTTCCATAGGGAATCGTCCCGACAAACTGGTCATCAACGAAGAGCTCTACTTTTGAAATCCCCAGCGGATGAAATGCCCAACCATGGATGCTGGTAATTCCTGAAACGTTCTGGCCTGCCATAGGACTTTCAAGAAAGCCGGTAATAGGTATACCATCCGTGCAGTTCCAACCTGGTGGAGGTGTCGTCACAGGTATAATTATGTCCTGGCTAACTCTTGAAACTCTAATGTCTTCGGACATACGTCGTGCATCTCTCTCGTTTGTCCCGAGGAAAAACCCGCAGGACGTATTGTAATTCCATTGATTGATTGCCTGACCCCCGTAAAGGTTGATTAACTCTTCTACAATCCCAGGGTACGATGTGCATTCCGATGGCACCAGAGAAACAAGGTAACGGTCAGGTATTCCACAAGTCGTATCTATAAAAAATTCTGTCTCTCCATGAGTTGTTGTTGCTTTAATCGATATGATAGAAGCAACTAATAAACAGATGATTTCTACTTTATGAATTCTTGACGAGCTTTTCATGCCTCTTTCCTTTTTCTGGAGTATCATTTTTTCGTCATTCCTCTTTCGATATTCGCTTAACCCTGTCTTCCCTCAATGTTCACGGAAACACCGGGATCTCGCCGAAGGCTTGCTGAGATTGCCAGGGGACGGTATTCCCATAGCACCCGTTAATCGAATCGTTAAAGAACTCGGTCATGACGACTCCAATGGCCGGAAGCCCCCGGTAGGCTCCTGGTAAACCCTGGAAACCGGGGAATAGATAATTGAAAAAACTGAAGAAGATGTCTGCCTTGCCCTGTGGCACAAGAGATCCGTAGACAGGATCAGATCTGAAGTCACCAGGTAACATCCCAGGGGATAAATAGATCGCTCCCCAGCCTGCGTTAAAAACTTGGCCAGCGACAGCACTTGCAGTCCCAATCAGTACATTATCCCGCCAGTCCCACGATCCAATTGGTGGATCGCTGGGAATCAGACCGGCGATGTTGACCTCCCAGGGCAGACGATCAGGCGAGAATGGGGGTATGGGTGGGCACTCATTAATAGGGCAACCGTAG
>DATIGG010000518.1:0-5494 GCA_035454825.1 Thermodesulfobacteriota bacterium
GCGGCATGCTCTTTCTCGGGTTCGACTTTATAGAACCTCTTAATGCCTCCGTGGACACCATAATAGACGGGTTCATTAAATCCCTCAATCATTGCTCTCCTTGTCGGACCCTTTTCTCTCACAATCTTGATTCTTGACGTATGCACGATTTCTCCCATAAATTCCTCCTCTCCATTTCTCCGTTGGAGTCTTTTCCTTGATTCCTTCCTATGAAAATTATATATACCTAAATGTTAAAATGTTTGCAACGCTTGCTAAAAGCTTAAAATAATTCTAAGGAGCGTTTAAGAAAAGAAGAAAGAAAATACATTATTGCTCATAGTACCGCGACGCATACAAGAAGTGAACATAGCTTGCCACAACAGAGCCATAATTTTCTGAAGAACTGATTGTAGATTTGATACTCAAATGATAACATTAAGGGAAATTCATCCAAGGAGGTACAATATGAAAGTTTTCCAAGGTATCAATTGTTGGTTGGAGTATCACAAGCTTCACTCAAAAGAAACACCATCAAAACCTACCAGTCCATTCTTTCCAAACTGACCACCCAATTCGGTGAACGGAATCTCAACTCTCTCACCGCAGAGGAAATCCTATCTTTCCTCACCAAAATCAATGAAAGGACCAAACAGACAACCAAAAGGACCCGGTACTCTCAACTAGCCTCTTTCTTCAATTTCATCATTCAAAATCTCGACCATGATTTCAGAAGCCCTTGTGATGCGCCCATACTGAAAAAATTTTATCGATCCCCCGGACTCATCCGCTGGACTATTCTTGAAAAGGAAGTGGTGGATGAAGTCATCTTTCGCACGATCAAACCCAGAACCCGGTTAATGCTTGAGTTGATGGCTCGGGGCGGGATGAGGATCAGTGAAGTCCTGCAATGAACCCCAAGTGATATCGAAGACAGGAGGTTAACCCTCAGAAGCCCCAAAAGTGGAAAGGAGCGGGAGATTGTCTTTATTCCGCAGAAGGTCGCCGACCGCCTTAAGGAGTACATAACCAGCAAAGGGATTGGATCCGATCGACGGATCCTTTCCATATCCTACACAGCAGCGAGGAGAGTTGTGAATAAAGCAGGTAAGATGGTGGGGATCCATTTGCGGCCCCATGATCTCCGGAGACATGCAGCAACTTATGCTTCGCGTTCAGGGGTTCCCATTGAGATCGTCAGCAAGGTAATTCTAAGACACGCAAACCTTTCGACGACACAGAGATATCTTGGGATGGTGAGCGACGGTGAGGCGATGAGGTGGATTGACAATCTTTATGGTTAGGGAATTGGGAGGGGGTGAGGTCTTCAAAGTCTCACCCCTTTTCTCGTAAGAGTTAGAACAATATCATGTTCAAATCATAAATTTTCGAGCTTCTAAAAAGGACCCATCGATAGCAGCTACTAACCCCCCAAACAAAACTCTTCCACGTCCCCTTCCGCTATTGCTAACACCAAATCTTTGACAATGGCATACACCTTTCTCCCGAACCGCCGCCGAGTATTTGATCTGAACTTTTCGTTTTTGCTTCTCTCACTCCAGTCTTCCGACCTTTTCTTCCACCCGCAGAAGCAATTCTCCGGATTCAATTAAGGTCTGAACCTTTTTGATATCTTCGCTGAATCTGCGGTCTCCTCTAATGGGCGGGATTCTGCTACGAACAACCCGAAAGGCTTCCATTACCCCATCTCCAGGCTGGAGAGGAACCAAAAACTCCAGACCCTGGGTGGCGCAAAGAAGCTCCATTGCTAAAATATGCTCGACATTTCGTACAATATCCCTCCCCTTTCTAGCCGCAATCGATCCCATGGAGACATGATCTTCCTTGTCTGCAGAGGTTGGGATGGAGTCAACACTTGCTGGATGGGCCAGGACTTTATTTTCAGAGGCTAGGGCAGCAGCACTAACCTGAACCATCATCAGTCCGGAATGAAGCCCTCCCTCAGTGGTGAGAAAAGCAGGGAGTCCTGATAAGGCAGGATTGATCAACTTTTCAATTCTTCTTTCCGAGATTCCCCCTAATTCTGCGACTACTATCCCCAGCAGGTCGAGGGCGAAGGCGACGGGCTCTCCATGGAAATTTCCGCCATTAAGGATTTTCCCTTTCTCCGCAAAGATCAAAGGATTATCCGTTACTGAATTGACTTCAATATCGAGAATTTTTCGAACGAAGGTCAATGCATCTCTCACTGCACCGTGTACCTGTGGGATACAACGAAGGGAGTATGCATCCTGAATCTTCGAACAGAATTTATGAGATTCTCCAATCTCACTGTTTCGCCCTAATTTTTGGAAGTTTTTGGAAACAGCAAGCTGCCCCGGGAAGGGACGCACTTTCTGGATGTCCGGGTCGAAAGCGTTCAAGGTTCCTTTCAGGGCATCTAGGGTACAGGCGCCAATGATATCCGCCATCTTGCAGAGTCGTTCCGCCCCGAGAAGTGCCACAAGGCCTACTCCGGTCATGACCTGAGTCCCGTTGATCAAAGCAAGCCCCTCTTTTGCCCTCAATGTAACGGGGGGGATACCCGCTTTCGCCATCGCTTTCTTCCCTGGCATCGCCTTCCCCCGAAATATTGCCTCTCCTTCTCCTATGAGAACAGATGCGAGATGAGCCAAAGGGGCTAGGTCTCCACTTGCGCCCACGGATCCCTGTTCCGGGACAAGGGGGTGAACGCCTCGATTGATCATATCAACCAGAGCTGTCAACACCGCTATCCGAACCCCTGAATATCCCATAGCCAAGACATTGGCCCTCAGCACCATGATGGCACGGGTTGTTACTTCATCGAAATACGGCCCCACCCCTACCGAATGGCTTCGTATGAGATTTCTCTGGAGGGCTTCAATCTGAGATCGGTCAATTACACGGTCACTCAGCATTCCGAATCCCGTCGTAACCCCGTAAATTTTCTCACCTCGGCGGAGAGCCTTTTCAACAAAATCTCTTGACCGTTTCACCCTCTTTGAAACAGAAGCCGAGATTTTGACCTTTGCCCTACCTTCAGCAACGTCCAATGCATCTTCTAGGGTGAGATGTTCTCCACCAATGGAAATAATCTTCATGAGAATTATCCCTTCGTTCCAGATTCAAAACCCCTGCTTGCGGCAGGCAGGCAAATGCCAAATGACACTTAGAAGCCAAGTTCAAATGTGAAGAACAAAATCCAGATTCATGACAGGAATCACGACGAAGAAAAACACTAGGGGCATTCCAAAAAAAGCGACGAAGACGGTCATTGAGGAAATCCTTAGCCCCTTTGCGGTCATAGGGCGCGGGGAGGAAGTAGCCTTATATGATGAAGAAGGGGTTCATAAAAAAAGAGGCTTCTCTCCTCAATGTGATTTCGGCTATCAAAGAGATCCATTTTTCGCACCCTAAAAGGCAGAACCTTGTGGCTATTTTTTCGCATTACTCTTCGGAAAGAGATTCCCCTGAACAGGGCATACCCTTCTACACTCCCAGCAAGCAAACAGTTTAAATCCTCTTCCTGTAGTAATCGAATGGAGTTTACGGCACTCTTTTTGTATAACGGTTGCATCTCCCCTTAAGGCATTTGCCGGACAGGACCTGAGACAGCGGTCACATCCGGCGATGCAAAGATCACGCTCAAAAGGTGGGTTTTCCACCAATGGAAAGTTTGTTAAGACAGAGGTGAGATTCACGCGGTTTCCAAACTCAGGTGTAAGAAGCAGGGAATTCTTTCCTAAAGAACCTAAGCCTGCAAGTACCGCAGCGTGTCTGTGTGAGAGATCTCCCTTGCCATGTTGTTTTCTTTTATCCCAAGAATAGTAGGGCACGTCCGCGGGGATAGGCAATGCCTGTCCGCCCTGATTTTCAATCAGAGCACATAATCGATACGCGCATTGATCAAGGGCAACAAACAGGGTTTCATAAACCTTTGTCAGCGCGGCTTTCGAATTCCCTCTCAATACACCGAGGGGAAAATATTTTCCTATAACCAGGACCGATTTGGCGTTGGGCATCAAATCCCTAGGATGAAACCCTTTGGGTGCTTTCTCAAATCTTTCCACGGAGGCAATGCCCACGATATCAGCCCCGAAAAGCCGGGCGGATTCTTTTATCTTTCTTGTCAGTTGTATGGTTCTCTTTTTCCTCGAGGATTTCATTTTCCAGACTCCGTATCACTGAAAGATCCAGGTGGAGGCCGACTATTGTTTTCTAAACGCCTCAACTCGCCCCGTTCTCAGTCGAAAAAATCGATGACCTGTTTTCCGTATCCCATTCGTTCATCCATGTAAACCATGAACTTCGTAAGAATATCCCGTTCGGCGAAAACCCGAACCCCTCGGTGAAACCACGTATTCGGCTTATTCCATGGGCAGACACGGATGCAGATGGAACAGTGCGACCCATTCTTGACCCACCAATCAAGACACTTCATGGCATGAACAGGCCATTTCAACATCCCCGGATTGTTGGATTGGTCCCAGGGTTCTTCGGTCCGCTCCCCTTTCTTGATCGCCCCACTCGGGCAATGGCGAGAGCATCGCTCACATTTTTCGCAGAAGGCCTGAACGCCGATATCAATCGGCTTATCAACTTCTAAGGGAAGGGTCGTAAAAACCTTTCCAATTCTGCACCTGGGGCCAAATTCTCGTGTCATGAGCAGCCCCATTCGCCCCATCTCTCCCAGCCCTGCATCCACGGCAAAAGCGATGTCGATCCCCAGTTCGTTGACTGACGGAATCGCTTTGTAACCAATCTCCCTGATGAAAGTGGCCAGAGAGCAAGCGGTAAATCCTATTTTCGAATAGATGAGGTCCGTCTCTGGTTCAACAGCTGGTGTCCGCTTGGTGATTTCATAGCCCATTTCTTGCACCAGCACGATAACGTGTTGGTACTCTTCCGGAATCTCGATGGAATCTCCAACTTGACCCGCCCCGCAATAATGTGCATTCTGATGTCCCCAGTGGCTGTAGACCCAGGAGCGGTTCAATCTGGCAACACCCACAAGATCTGCCCCCAACCAGCGGGCCACCCGCTTGACGGTTTGGGTCATTTCGAGTGGCGTTGATCCTTCAGCTTTATATTCACGGTTAAACTGTGCCTCACTTTCCCTCCCATATTGGGTTCGCCGCATCACATATTCGACCGTTCGCCCGGAAACCCAGAGTCCGTGATCAAGAACTGTCTTTCCCTGAACCTTTTTCTTTATATTCTCCACGCTTTTTTCATGCATCCTGTCATACTTACTTCCAGCTGGATCGATCCTCCCCCGGCTGAATCCAGTCAGACGGTCATCGAAGCGCTCCATTGGACCTTTGATATATCTTTTATAAGTAGGCTTATTCACAATTCTCATTGCACAAACTCCTTTCTTCCCTCTTTTCATCCGGCTTATTGAGAAATTCCAAGATATCCTCCGGGGAGTTCTCCCCTAAATCCCTAAATAGGCTTTCTTTAAATGTTCATCTTTAAGGAGATCGGCCCCGGAACCGTTCAAAACGATTCGGCCATTTTCTATCACGTATGC
>DATIGG010000519.1:0-2526 GCA_035454825.1 Thermodesulfobacteriota bacterium
GCTAATCCCAAAGACAACTCGTTTAGTCCATGAAGAGGTTAAAAGAAAGAAGGCTCCTGAGAGAGGGATGAGCAGGACTATGTATTGGGCGGCCTGATTCCTGTGGCCCAATGTGGAGAAAGGGATATTCGGAATATAGTGAAACCCTTTGAGGAGCGGTTCAACCCCTAAGGACTGCAAAATACCGTAGCTGCTCACGAGAAATCCCACAAGGCTCATCACCAACACCCAGAACTCCATCTCCTCTTCCCGAAACTGGTTGATCACGATGAAGTAAAGGATGACATAGGCGAAGACCTGCCAAAGGAGGCTCATCCCGCCAGGAACGCTCATAGCATAGAATAGTGAAAAAAGGGAGAGAACAAAAAAGACAAGGATCGGAGACCAGAGCATCGAAGGTCTTAAAATAAACTCCCCCTGGAGGGTCATTTTTAGAAGCCAGGCGGCCAGGAGGAGACAGGCCAGGACCTGGCTGAGAATCACTTTCGGGAGCGTATAGGTGGTCAGTTCAAAGCTGAAAAAGAGAGGAACCGCAACAATGAGCAGGAAAAAGGAACCGCGGGTGATCCAGTCAAATACAGAGTATTTTGAAATAGGTATTGTATTCATTTTGCTGCAGATCAAAGGAGAACAATCATCTCATCCTAAGTAGTTCTTTTCATAACTATGATGCCATTCCGTATTACTCCGACAGATAACCCATCCCCCTCCTGACCTCCCCCTTGAAGGGGGAGAGACGTAGTGATTTCCCTCCCCTTCAGGGGGAGGGTGGGGGTGGGGGTGGACAAGATGAAGACCGTTCTGGTCCCCCCTCCCCTTAATCCCCTCCCTCCGAGGGGAGGGGGGATTTTGTCGGAATATGTCTTTTCAATTATGGACTCCTTATTAAATCAGGTTTTTCTTCCATGTCATTATAAAAAGGGGGCAAGCGTTCGAGGATTCAGGGGTTCAAGGAATTCCAAAGGGCCTCACTCGAATCCTTGGCCCCTCGACCCCTTGAATCCTTCATTTTAGTAGGCATGCTTGCTGATCAGCCCTTTCCAGAAGGTCATCAAAAGGATTCGAAGATCGAAAGAGATGGACCAGTTCTCGATATAGTAAAGATCGTGTTCGATCCGTTTCTCAAGGGAGGTATTCCCTCGCCAACCATTGACTTGAGCCCACCCGGTCACCCCTGCTTTGATCTTGTGGCGAAGCATGTAATTGGGGATAATGTATTTGAACTTCTCGATCAGTTCCGGTCGTTCAGGCCTCGGCCCGACAAGACTCATCTCTCCTCTCAACACATTGAACAGTTGGGGCAATTCATCCAGGCTCGTCTTCCGTAAGACCTTCCCGATGGGAGTCCGACGGGGATCGTCGGGCTTCGCCCAGACCGAACCTGTCTCCCGTTCGGCGTCAACCACCATGGAACGGAATTTAAGCATCTGGAAGATCTCTCCATCAAATCCCATCCTCTCCTGTTTAAAAAAAACCGGACCTGGAGAGGTCCACTTGATCAACAGGGAGATAATCCCCATGGGGAGGCTTAGCACGAAGAGCCCTACCGATGACAGGACGATATCCATCGTTCTCTTTGCAATCTTTCCCCATCCCAGGAGAGGGGTATCCTGAATGTTGATGATGGGAAGCCCGTCAAGCTCCTCCACCCCTCCTCTCAACAGGACAAAGTCGTAAAGATCGCTCACCACTTTGATGTTAACCAGTTCATTTTTGAGAGAGACCAGGATATCTTTGATTTTCCCGTGGAGATGAAAGGGAAGAGCAATGAAAACCTGATCAATCCCTCCTTGCTTCAGCACCTGGTGGAGGTCTTCACAGGTTCCGAGAACCTTGACCCCCTCGATGATTTGGCCTACTTTCTCCTTCGAGATGCTCAAGAAACCGATCGCCTTCAATCCCAGTTCAGGGTGAGCGTGAAAAGATTGGACGAGTTTCTGACCGAGATCCTCTTCGCCAAGGATAAGAACGTATCTCAGATTGAAGCCTCCTTTTCGAAGGGATTTTAGAAAGCGCCGGGCAAAAAACCTGGAGACACTGATAAAAAGAATGCTGAGGCTCCAGAAGTAGACGATCGTCAATCGCGAATAACGGTATTCTTTGAAAAAGTAGGTGAGGAAGACAAAGATCAGAACCGATACGGTCATGGCCCTGATGAGATCAAAAATCTCAGTTGAGAGAGAGGAGAGTCTTTTCGTCCGGTAAAGGCCGGTTATATTAAACACAACCCCACAGACCAGGAGGATGATGACAAGGAGCGGCAGATGCTGACTCCAGGAAGGAATCTCCTTCGTCACATCGATAAATCCGGATTCGAATCGCAACAGATAGGCCAAAAACCAGGCCAGCGAAATAAAGCCAAGGTCAAAGACAAACAGGAAGGTAATCACCACTTGATTATATTTTTTCAGCAAGAGGACACTCCGCAGCCCAGTGACGCACGCAAGGCTTGATACTTTTCCTCCATGAAAGACCGGATCTTCTCCCGGAAGCTTTTTTGATCAAAGAGCAAAGCCTTTTTCCGAA
>DATIGG010000520.1:0-2430 GCA_035454825.1 Thermodesulfobacteriota bacterium
CTGTACACCTTTTTTAAAAACTGGTAAAGAGAAAGTTACAGGAAGAACTGCGCGCTTTCTCTTAACCTATCTGCCACTGGTTTCAAAGGCTCTACAAGTAATCTTTCAAAACCAAAACCTTCAACTCCTTGAACTTTCCAAGCTTCCCATCATTGGCGAGAAATGCCTCCCCTCAGCTTCCCAGCAGCCTCTGCTATCCCTTCTGAAATCTCGATCATAATGAGATTCCTGCCATGCTTCAGAAATTCGGCAAACTTCCTCGTGAGTCTTTCGTCACCGCTTTCGGTTGGCTTAGGAAGAACCTCGACAAGGGTTATGACGGAAGAATAGGCACTCAGATTTCCCGCTTGAAAGGCACTTACGACCTCTTTTGCAAGAGGTCCGAACTGGGGGTGGGCTTCGATATAGTAGATAACCGGAGCTGTGTCAATGAAGATACTGCTAATACTGCTAATGGAGGAATGCTCTTCCGAAAGAGTCACACCCTATCCTCTCTCAAACGGTTCACATACTCCTGGGCATCCTCGCCCTTCCAAAGTCCTTTGCCGAGCCCGTAGAGACTCTTCCAGTCAAGATCTCTTTTCACCGCAACTCCTGACTTTCTCAACTGGTAGGCTACTTTTTCCACTAATTTCAGTTGGTCTTTTGGAGAGAGTTTTTCGATCTCTTTTTGGATTTTTTCAAGCATATTTCCCCTTGGCATACTGAACTCCTTTTGTTCTGGATAACGTGATATAGCTCACAACGCAATATCTTTGCAGTTCTGACTATGCTTCAACCTTATCAGAGGTCGCGTGATACGTCAAGTATGGTGTCCCCGCACGTAATCTGCATTTAATACAACCCTCCCCAAGTTAGGGTCCAATCCCCAAACCGCTCGTTTACTCGGTCCATGGCCTTAAGAAGGTTATCTTTCTTCTCCCGTTTCTCAAAAAGATCCAATTGGCTCCACTCCTTTTTAAAGAGGGAGACTCCAACCCCCAGTAGCCGGATTGGTTTCCGATGGGAAATTGATTCAAAGATCTGAAGGGAGTGGCAAAAGATCTCATTGCCGCTGTTGACCCATTGGGAAAGGGTCTTCTGTTTTGTGAAAGTAAAAAAATCGGAGTAACGGACGGTCAGGGTAATCCTCCTTCCGTAAAACCCATCCTTCCTCATCCTTTTCGAAACCCTTTCGGAGAGATGGAGGAGTACCTTCCTGATGAGGATGGGATCTGAAGTATCTTCTTCAAGAGTGACGCTGTGGCTGAGCGACTTCGCATCCTCCTCTTCATCGAAAGGAACCACTGGACTCTCATCCAATCCCAGACCCATTTCGTGGAGCCTTTCGCCGATAACTCCAAAACGCCTCTTCAGAAATGAGACCGGGATCTTTCCCAGTTGACCACAGGTGAAGATGCCAATGGCATTGAGAGATTCTTCAAGTTTCGGACCAATGCCATGGATCTTTCCTACCGGGAGGTCCTTTAGAAAGCCTTCCACTTCCTCCGGTTGAATGATCACCAAGCCATCCGGTTTCTTCAGCCGGCTCCCAAGCTTTGCCAGAAGTTTATTCGGTGCGATGCCAATGGAACACGTAAGACTTTCTCTCTCACGGATCCGATCCTTGATCGAGTGAGCGATATTCAGGCCAGATTTAAAGAGGAGCTGGGATTCAGTGATGTCAAGATAAGCCTCATCAATCGAGGCAACCTCCACACAGGGGGTATAGTTTTTTAAATGGGAAAAGATTCGTGCAGACACCTCCGTGTATTTCGTATGATTTCCTTCAACGAGAATAAGATTGGGACATCTTCTCTTTGCCTCCTGGGTTGGCATCCCGGCCCGAAGGCCGTAAGGCCTTGCTTCATAAGAAGCAGAAGTGATCACACTGCGGGAAAGGGAGCCGCAAACCGCAGCAGGTTTCCCCTGGAGCGAAGGGTTATCTCTTTGCTCCACTGACATAAAGAAAGCATCCATGTCAATGTGGAGAATAATTCGATCCATATTTCATTTCGGAATTCGGATTGCGGATTGCGGATTTGATGCCAAAAAATTTGATTTACGTCCGCTTTCTGCTCAGACTCTGGCTTTTCCTCGCGGTTTTGATGGAGGCAACCGTAATGCATAGAAGTTCCCCTGCCTCCTGCAATCCTAAATCCGCATTCCGCCATTCGCAATAGTTTTTAAATTTTTCTAAATATTCCCACGACCTTCCCGACAATGGCAATTTTTTTCTCTCCTTTTTGGACAACGATAGGTTCCATGTTTGGATTCGCGGGCTCCAAACGAATCAGGTCCCTCTTCTGGAAAATCCTCTTAATTGTGGCTTCATCCTCGATCAGGACCACGACGATCTCACCATCCTCTGCAGAAGATTGAGGTCTGACAAGGGCGAAATCGCCATCCTGAATATGAGCTTCAATCATGCTGTCCCCCTGAACTCTGAGA
>DATIGG010000521.1:0-2428 GCA_035454825.1 Thermodesulfobacteriota bacterium
CGTCAAGGACATAGAGAAGATAGGGTTTAAGGTCTTAGCGGTTGACAAATGGCCATCCATGTGACGGATTACCCGATGCTCTGATGGGACTAAAACCACCGAGAATCAGGAGGGCCACACGAAATCGATTCTTATTATCGAAGATGAGAGAGACATCGTCGGCCTGATCGAGTATCATCTCAAACAGGCCGGGTTTTCTGTGATCAAAGCCCTCGAGGGCCCAACCGGATTGGAACTGGCCCAAAAGGAGAAACCGAGCCTCATCCTCCTCGATCTCATGCTTCCGGGAATGGATGGAAAGGATGTTTGCAGGGCGATCAAATCCAATCCCCTCACCCGATCCATTCCCATTCTGATGCTGACAGCGAAGGCTGAAGAAATGGACCGGGTGATTGGATTTGAGCTGGGCGCAGACGATTATGTAACAAAACCTTTCAGCCCTCGGGAGATCGTCTTGAGAATAAAAGCGATCCTCCGAAGACAGGAGCCTCCCCCGGAAGGGAGTCAAGCGATTCAGATCGATGATCTCCTGATCGATATCGGCCGGCATCAGGTTTTCGTCCGGATGAAACCCATTCAGTTAACCTCAACGGAATTCAAGCTCCTCGTCGAACTGGCCTCCAACAAGGGACATGTTCAAACCCGCGAACGGCTCCTCGACAAGGTCTGGGGGTATACGTACGAAGGTTATGCAAGGACCGTCGATACCCACATTCGCCGTTTGAGGGAAAAGTTGGGCTCTCTTGGCGATACGATTGAAACCCTCCGTGGCGTGGGATATCGCTTTCGCGAGGAGAAGGAATGAGGGTCCGTCTGCAATGGAAATGGATGCTCCTTGCCAGCGTCCTCTTCATCCTTTTTCTTCTCATCCAGGCCTACTTCTTTTACACTCTTAAGACATCTTGGACCCTCTCTTCACTTCTTGCCTTTTGCTTCGTCATGCCTTTCCTCTTTCTCCTGGTGAGATCTCTTTTCAAACCGATTGTTACGATGACCCGGAAGGCAAGGGAATTAGTCTCAGGCCGTTTGGAACCCGGGACCACTTTCCATGCAGACGACGAGCTGGAAGACCTCTCAAAAACGATCGCTGAGATCAGTACCCAATTAAGAAAAAAAATGGACGAGGTCGCTCGTGAAAAGGATTACCATCAAGCCATCCTTGGCGGGATGGCGGAGGGACTCCTCCTTGTCGATGGGAGAGGACGCATCCTGCTGGTTAATGAGGCTCTGCAGAGGCTTCTTGCGATATCCTCAAAGGTCACCGACAAAACCACTTTAGAAATTATTCGCAATGTCGAGCTGGTAGAGGCCATTCAAGGGGCCCTTCATGAGGCGACAGACAAAGCGTTCGAGATAAGCCTTCCCTCCACGCGTGGAAGAACCTTTGAGGTCAATGTCGTCGGGATCCCCTCTTCTTCGGATGAAATGGATCAGCGTGAGCCGAAGAGAAAAGGGGTGATTGCTGTTTTCCATGACATCACCCGGTTAAAGGATTTAGAGAGAATTCGCCAGGATTTTGTGGCCAATGTTTCACACGAACTGCGCACCCCTCTCACCACGATCAAGGGATACGTTGAAACCCTCCTCGAAGGAGCCTGGAAAGAGGAAATTTCATTTCAGTTTCTCCAGGTCATCAAGCGCCACAGCGATCGTCTTGCAAAGATTGTGGAAGACCTCTTGACCCTCTCAAAGATTGAATCGCCGGGATTCCAGCTAAAGATAGAAGAGATAGCCCTCCGCGAATTGATTGCCGATGCCATCGATTTTGTAAAAGAGGGAGCCGAAAAGAAAAGAATATCCATTATCACCAGGGACGCCTCTTCCTCCCTTGCAGTTCAGGGCGATCGGACCTATTTGGAACAGGTTCTGATCAATCTTCTGGAGAATGGCATCAAGTACACTCCCGAAGGTGGAAAGATCGAGATCGTCACCTCTCAGAAGAACGAGCAAGACATCCAGTGCTCCATTCAGGACACTGGCATTGGCATCCCCGAAGAAGATCTGTCCCGGATTTTTGAGCGGTTTTATCGAGTGGAAAAAGGAAGGTCTCAGGAACAGGGGGGAACGGGCCTTGGACTTTCCATCGTTAAACATATTGTCCAGGCTCACGGGGGAAAGGCATGGGCAGAAAGCCAACTGGGAAAAGGCTCAACCTTCTATTTCACCCTTCCCAAATATTCCGATTCAATGAAGAAGGAATCCATTAAAGATCCCTAAAAGAATCCTCGATCCGATCAAGATCTGCTTCCGCAATATGGACGATGAAAATCGATTCTTTCGCGTCCTCCATTGCTGAACCGTAGATATAGTCGATGTTCACTCCAACTTCGCCAAATCGTTTCGACACCCGACCGAGCATGCCCGGTTGATTGACAAGTCTAAAGACCAAAATCGATTCTTTATCAACCCAATGGTTTGCCTTGACCAA
>DATIGG010000522.1:0-3175 GCA_035454825.1 Thermodesulfobacteriota bacterium
GAAAAAAGAAACATTCTTCTTGAGGTTTCGAAAAGTAGAAATGCTTTTTCCCTTGACGTTCCAAAATCACCATTGACCCTGACGGTCGATCCTGATACTCACGCCTTTCGGAGGCTATACCCCGAGGAAATCACTCCAGGGCTGAATGCATTGCTTGAGGATCAAGAGAAGATCTTTATCCTGCCCGATCAGGGAGAAGAGGAGAGTAAGAAAATCTACCTGTCACTGGCCAACATGGCCATGGATAGAAAGGGCGGGAAGATCCTTTCTGTAAAAGAAGTAACCGAGAAGGAGATTCTCAATTCCTCAATCATGTTTTTGGGTGAGAGTTATAAAGACCCGATCTTCTCAAAGCTCCTCTCGAGCCTTCCCAGTCCTTTCCATTTTCAGAATGGTGAATTTTTTCTAAAAGGAAAGAAGATGGGTGGGGAAGATGAATCGTTCCTTCTTACCTATCCCCATCCCCTTTCTCCAGGGAGATGGATCACCCTCTATAGGGGTTTGTCGCCGATGAGTCTTGACCGGGCCCGTTTCATCTTCTTCTATGGCTGGGATAGTTATCTCCTCTTTAAGAAAGGACGACCGGCTGATCGAGGGAATTTCCCTCCGAGGGCTGCGTCTTTCTCCTATGATTTCGCCCTGTCTCATTCGAATCGGATTGAGCGCCTCCTGCCTGTCGGCAGGCAGGGAGAGCAAACTCTCCGGTGCTTAAACTGGAAAGAGCCGAAGAGTTGATTTTGCCCCCTTTCTTTTGGATAATGGTAACATATCAAATCTCACGGGGTTGAAGATGAAGATTGCCTATTTTGACTGTTTCTCCGGAGCAAGCGGAGATATGATCCTTGGTGCGTTGATCGATGCAGGGCTAAGCCCCCGCCTTTTGCGGAGGGAACTGAATAAAGTTCGAATTCCAAACGTCTATTTGAAAATAGGAAAGGTCCTTAAAGGAGGTCTTTCTGCAACCCGCGTCTCTGTGGAAGGGAAAAATGAGAAGAGGTCTCATCGATCCTTAAAAGAACTGCTGACTATCGTCGACCGAAGCCGTCTGGATGCGGAAATCAAGGAGAAAAGCAAAGAGATCTTTCAACAGATCGCTGGGGTCGAGGCGAAGATTCATCAAAGACCCGTTGATGAGATTCATTTTCATGAGATCGGGGGGCTCGATTCTGTCGTCGATGTGGTTGGGGCTGTGTGGGGGATTCGGCACATGGGGATTGAGGAGGTCCACGTTTCAAAGGTGAATGTCGGGTCGGGGTTTGTGGAGTGTGAACACGGGGTCCTGCCTGTTCCTGCTCCGGCTACCCTTGCCTTGATGAAAGGAAAGCCGATCTATTCCTCAGGCATTGAGAAGGAGCTTCTCACACCCACAGGAGCTGCCATCCTGGCGACATTAGGCTCGCAGTTTGGCTCGATGCCAGCCATGAAGGTTGAAGTGGTTGGCTATGGAGCAGGCCGGGATGATCTTCCGCATCCCAATCTCCTTCGGCTCGTCCTCGGGGGCAGGATCATGTCTTCAGGGAAGGAGAAGGTGATGGTTATCGAGACAAACATCGATGATATGAACCCTCAATTTTATGATTACGTCATGGAAAGGCTCCTATCTGTGCAGGTTCAGGAGGTTTTTCTTACCCCTGTCTTGATGAAGAAGAACCGACCGGCCACCCTTGTTACTGTGATCTGTCCTTCCGAAAAGATGTCCTCCGTGGCCGAGTTCCTGCTCAGGGAGACGACAACCCTTGGTCTAAGATGGCATGAAGAGGAGAGAGCAATAGCTCAGCGGGAGATCCTGACCCTTCCGACAAAGCATGGAAAGATCCGGTTCAAATTGGCCCGATGGCAGGGAAAGCCGGTGAATATAGCCCCGGAATATGAGGACTGCAAGAAGTTGGCCCTGACAAAAAAGATCCCGCTTAAAGAAGTTTTTGAGGAGGCGAAAAAAGAGGCGAGGTCTTTTCTTTCCAAGAAAAGACTTGCTTCTTTTTGAAATTTCTCTCTTTTTTGAAATACTTGAAATGCCTTGAAAACGGTATTCCCAGGGATTATGCTTATATAGAGAGGTGAATGATATGAAAAAATGCATATATGTTCCATTGGTTAGTGTGCTGGTTGTTTTGTCGCTGGTTAGTCTGGGAGGATGTGTCCGGCCCCTCATTTCTCCAGTACCTCTCCAGTATTCCTGCCTGAGCGAAAGCCAAACTCCAGGTCAAAATCCAAATGCCCCAGTGATTCGGCATGCCTGTGCTATTGACCGAGGGATCTACGGAACAATCTTAAGAATATATCTTGAAGCAGATGACCCTAATGGCAATATGTCTAAGATTGCCACAACCGTGGATCAGGTAAGTTATGGGCGTTATCCGACGGATTTTATCATGCTGAAACCGCAATATCGAAAAGCCTTCAGGGGATACATCCAGTGGCATACGTTTAGCCCCAGTGCAGAGAGACTGCCCGAGTGGAATTACGTTACGGTTAGAGTTGCCGTGATGGATATGAAAGGGAATACGAGCAATGAGTTCGAGTTTCGATTCACCTTCGAGACAGGAGACGGGCCGGAACCCAAACCCCCGGCGCCCTTTGACCAGGGAGATCTTCCGAAACTGGGGAACGTGTCCATTAATCTCTACAATCCTTTCCATGATGGAGGCGGAGCGGATAATCGGGATTAGTCCCAATTACCCGTAAGAACTTTTCAAAACCCAAATCATGAGGGTGTCTGTCCCTTTGTTTGGGCCTTTCTTTTTTTCTTGCTTTTCTTGCTCCTGGATGGTAAAGATTCTTCATAACCCAATTCAGAAAAGGAGGGGGATTATGAGACATATCGTGTTTCGGAGAAGGTCTGTGATTGCTCTATCATTGGTTTTCCTTTTGGCCATGACCTGGATGGGCTGTTCATCCACCGTTAAGGAAAGAAAGGATGAAACGGCGAAAGCAGAAGGGCAAGAGATCAAAGGACCACCCAGTAAATACACTGCGAAATATTTCTTTTTTGATGATGTTCTTGTTCCAGGGGAATTGAATTATAAGCCGAAGAAATCCGTTACGTATGAAGCTGCTCAGTTTAAAGCGGGCGTGATATATTTTACAAAATGGTGGCTCAATGTGGATTCCTTGATCGATTTCTTTAACTATCACATGGAAAAGGACAATTGGAAACTGGTGAATAGCTATCGGG
>DATIGG010000523.1:0-4303 GCA_035454825.1 Thermodesulfobacteriota bacterium
GCTTTCCTGAAATATTCAATGGACCGGTTATAATCCCCCTTCTCCATATAACAGGTTCCAAGCATGATGTAGCAGTCAAATCGAATAACGAGATCCTCAGAAGCCATCTCAAATTCCGTAATGGCATAATCGAAGAGTTCCATCTCCTTGTACGCGATTCCGAGATGATAGTGTGTCTCTGCGTCTTTATTGGAGGTGAGACCTCCTTCGGTCTGCTCGGAGTGAATGGAGGAGTCTCCGAAAGCGCGAGGAGGAGGAAGATCAGGCCTCTCCGGGCCGATTTTGGGTTCAGACGACGGTCGTGCCAGAGACCCAACACCCGGTGTCTTTGAAACTTCGCGTGGCGGGTAGTGGTGGGCCATCCCTTCCAGAGCGGAGAGGGCCTCCGCGTCGTCTGGACGGATTTTCAAGATGGCTTGATAACAGTTCTTGGCGCTTCCCTCGAGCCCTTCTTTGTTATAAAGCTTCGCTATCTTGCGTAAGGCTTCAATAAATTTTGGGTTGATCGAAAGGACTTTCTTGTAAATGGAGACCGCTTTTAGATTTAATTCTTCCCTTTCATAAAGCTCGGCAACCTTCAAATATTCTTTAACCGCGCTCTCATTCTCCCCGTCTTTGAGGTACAGATCCCCTAATTTAAGGCGGAGGCGAGAATCTTCGGGGGATCCCTCCACCAGCTTCTGCAATTCTTTAACGGCCTTTTTCGATTGACCTTTCAGGAAATATCGCTGCGCGATCCCCAATATTTTTTCTTTATCAATGCCCACGCTAACCTCAGTAATAGAAACCTTGCTTAAAAACTTACCTAATGGTTCAAGAAAAGTCAAGCCTTAAAAACTTTAAGAAAGTCTTAAAGGCTTTAAGGAGTATTTCAGTCTCTTGATTCTAATCATTCTAAAAAGAAATGGTAGATATTTTCTTACCAATGGTTAATTATTGACCATTCCTCTCTAAATGGGTATAATGCGTAAAGTTTACCTTGTGATCAAAGTGTATGAACCCCTTGATGAATTAACTCATTAGAATAGCTAAGAAAATTGGCACTTATTTTGCTTATCCCCATTTCTAATGAACGGAAAGATAATGACTTGGGGATACTTATGTCGAAGGGGTTGAAGAAAGTCCTGATCGTCGACGACGAAGAGACATTGACTTGGAGCATGGCGAAGAGCCTGTCGAAGGACAGGGACAAATACGAGGTGATGATTGCAAATAATGGAAAAGAGGCCTTTCAGCTCCTCAAGACGAACAAGATTGACCTCGTCATTTCGGATATCCGGATGCCCGATATCAATGGTTTGGATCTTCTTGTGATGATTAAGAAGGAGTTTCCTGAGACCAAAGTCATCATCATGACCGCCTATGGATCTGCGGATGTTCAGAAAGAAGCCAGCCAAAGGGGCTCCTTATTTTACATCGAAAAGCCTTTCGAAATCTCGGATATCCGAAAAATTATCATTGACTTGATTGGAAAGAGGAGGGGCTTTCATGGAAAGGTCGTCGGTCTTCAGTTGACAGACATTATTCAGATGAATTGCCTCAGCCGTTTAACCACAGCGCTCGTTGTGACTCGCGATGGCGAAAAGGGAGTTATCTATTTTAATGAAGGGGAAGTGGTTCATGCTGAATGCGGGGATCAAAAGGGAACCGAGGCCTTCTATAAGATCCTCAGTTGGCAGGATGGAGAGTTTGTATCCAATATTGGGTTCATCCCTCCCATGCAGACCATTTACCAGAGCTGGGAGCACTTGCTCGTGGAAGCGATGAGAAGGGATGATGATCAAGCATAGAAATGGAAGAGACCTCTCTGAACCCTCGATGGATCAGGAATGAACGTTGTCATCACCAAGAAAGATCTCGAGAAGATAGACGGTTGCCTGAAAAGAGTGGTCTCTGCCTCTTCGGCTCATTCAGTGCTGTTGATTGCCCGATCAGGCCAATTGATCGTTCACAGTGGAGATACCTTTGATATTGATATTTCTGCCCTCTCCGCACTCACAGCCGCCAATTTCGGGGCCACCGCTGAGATTGCCCGTTTATTGGGAGAGGAAGAGTTTACCCTTTTATTTCACAAGGGAAGAAGCACAAACGTCTATTTTTCAGCCATCGGCGAGCATGTCATCATGGTGACGTTATTTGATGACAAGACCTCCCTCGGGTTGATTCGTTTAAGAATCAATCAGGTCCAAGAGGAACTGGATCAGATTCTCTCCCTGATCTTTGGGAAGGAAAGGGTCTGACTCCATCATCGATGAACTCCTGAAAGGGTGGAAAGCGAGAATGCCTTTCATCAACTTTAGCAAAGACGAGATTCAATGCAAGATCGTGTATTACGGGGCCGGTTTCTGTGGAAAAACGACCAATCTTCAATACATCTTTGGTCACACACAAGATGACATCCGCGGGAAGATGGTATCGATCGATACCAAGGGAGACCGGACCCTCTTTTTCGATTTCCTCTCCTTGAATTTAGGGAAGATCAGGGGATTTGATATTCGGGTTCAACTCTATACCGTTCCCGGACAGGTTCATTATGACGCAACCCGAAAACTCGTCCTCAAGGGCGTCGATGGGGTCGTTTTCGTTGCCGACTCATTAAAGGTCCAACGGAAGAAGAACATCGAGAGCCTGATTAACCTCGCCAAGAACCTGGCCGAGAAAGGAATCAGCATTCGAACGATCCCCCTCGTCCTGCAATACAACAAACGCGATTTAGATGGGACCGACTCGGAGATTCTTCCCATCGAAATGCTCGAAAAGGATCTCAACTCCATGTTGCGGGTTCCTTCCTTTTCAGCCAGTGCGTTGAAGGGGAAGGGAGTCTATGAAACCTTGCGGGAGATTAGCAAGCTCGTCGTCAAGGATGTGAGTCGGAAAATTTTGCTCATCGATAAACAGCTCCGGTAATTAAAGAGAGGGTGCCGTCTATGGAAAAGACTCTGCAAGAAAATGAGATCAAAGAACTGGACGAGGAAATCGACTCCGCAGTCGATCGGCTCTTTGTAGAGAAAAGGAAGGGCCACGGCGAGAGTCTCTTGCAGGAGCCTCCTTCCACCATCAGCCCTGCCCTCGAATCTGCTGAAAAACCTGATAGAGCCCCCGATGTTGCACCTGAAACCATTGCACTGCCGCCCCCTGCGCCTTCCCCGCAACCTCAGCCTCCCTCCGAACTGAAAGCCATCGATCCTCTGGAGGCTCACCTGCTGTCGCTGGAATGGGAGATCACCGAAGAAAAGCTCCAGAGGACCCAGGAAGAAGTCAGGGGATTAGGTGATCAGTTTAAACAGAAGAGCGATATCTGGCCTGTTCTGGGGTTCATGGACCGGGTCTTGGACAAGATGAGGGCGGATGAAAAGAACATCCTTCCACCGATGGTCAAATTTCTGTTGGATGCCAAGGAAACAATTAAGCTCTTGCTTAATGAAGAGACCGACAAGGAACTGAACGTTTACAAAAACCTCGCCAGGGAAGGCATCGAGGCGCGGTTCACGGGCCTGGAGGGAATGCGGGGTCCGTTGATCCAGTCCTCTCCTGTTCCTCGCGAAGAGACCGTTCCTCAGCCCTCCTTGATCGAATGGAAAAAGGTGGAAGAAGCGTTGACCCAGGGGAAGGTATTCTTCGAAAAGGCAGAGGAGGTTCTCCATCAAATCGAACAACGCCTCTCCCAGCTTTCTCAAATTGAGAAAGCTCAACCGGAGCCTCCCGTTCCCTCAGGAAAAGAGAAATTGCCTCTGATGGATATCACGATTTTTAAAGCCTATGGGAAACTCTACGGGGTGGAGAGTCAAAGGATATGGAAGCTCTATAAGATTCCTGCCTCCTTCCAGGATAAATATGCTCAAATGCCCAAGATCCGACTCAAAGATCTGGATGTGACTCTGATCGATTTGAAGAAAGCCTTCCCGGAAGAATCCTGGCATCGAGGAGAGATGTCGAAATTGTTGATTGTTCAAGAGGAGGGGGAATATCAAGGGCTCCTGGTGGAAGAGGTCGTGAAAAGGCTCACGATCTCACCGGAGGAGGATCAAGGAGAAAAAGGGAACCATGTGTTGGGGATTGTCCCGTGGATCTATCAAACCCACCCTGTCGAGATTCCGATCCTGAATCTGAAAGCGTTGTAGTGCGTTAAGGCGGAAATGGGACAGATAATTTCTATGCAAGAGACAAATCAGGCCGCGCCACCCAAGGATGAAGAGATCCAGCGACTGAAACATGAACTGGAAGATGTTCACAATTTTATGGAAAGCATCATCCAGAGCATCGGAAGCGGGATCATTCTCACTCAAATGGACGATACCATCAC